>NZ_JBXWRZ010000007.1:0-123173 GCF_059613165.1 Ruegeria sp. BHSB172 | reverse complement strand
CCCGATTTCCGTTTGTTTCTGGTTCAGCCGGGCGAAATCCTCATGCGACATGTAGACCTCGCCCCGGACCTCCAGGATCTCGGGCGCATCGGTGAGAGTTTTCGGAATGTCGCGAACGGTCATCGCGTTGGCAGTGACGTTCTCGCCTACCTCACCGTCACCGCGGGTCGCGGCCTGAACCAACGTGCCGTTTTCATAGCGCAGGGACAGTGACAACCCGTCAATTTTCGGCTCGGCGGTAAATTCAGGCACTTTGTCTTCTTGGAGCCCCAGGTATTTCTGGACCGACCGAACGAAGTCCCGCACATCCGCCTCGTCGAAAGCGTTGCCCAGCGACATCATCCGAACCGCGTGACGAACCTTTTCGAACCCGTCCGACGGGCGAGCCCCGACCTGTTCGCTCGGGCTGTCCGGGCGTTTCAGATGCGGAAACCGCGCCTCGATTTCCTGATTTCGGCGCTTCAGCGCATCATATTCCGCGTCGGAAATCTCTGGAGCGTCCTCACCGTGATACAAATCATTCGCCCGCGTCAACTCGGACGCCAGGCGCGCCAGCTCCTCCTTGGCCTGGTCTTCGGTCAGGTCTTGCACGGGAATCGGATTGCTCATGGCCTCGCCCTGTCATGTCTGGTTGGCACCAGTGATAGGGCGAGGCCATGGCCAGGTCCAGACGTGCTGAGCCGTGAGTGGAATTGCCGCCCTGGACCTCCGGCGGCGTGCTCGAGGCCGATCAGGCGCCGACGGCCAGGCGGTTTTCCTCGATACCGTCCTTCTGGGGGTCGCGCAGCACGTATCCCCGCCCCCAGACCGTCTCGATATAGTTGTCGCCACCGGTGGCATTGCTGAGCTTCTTGCGCAGCTTGCAGATGAAGACGTCGATGATCTTCAGTTCCGGCTCGTCCATCCCGCCGTAGAGGTGGTTGAGGAACATCTCCTTGGTCAGGGTCGTGCCCTTGCGCAGGCTGAGCAGTTCTAGCATTTGGTATTCCTTGCCGGTCAAATGAACCGCCTGTCCGTCCACCTCGACGGTCTTGGCATCCAGGTTCACCGCGATCTTGCCGGTGCGGATAATCGACTGCGAATGCCCCTTCGACCGTCGGATGATTGCGTGGATCCTGGCCACCAGTTCTTCGCGGTGGAACGGTTTCGTCAGGTAATCATCGGCCCCGAAACCGAACCCTTTAATCTTGCTTTCGGTATCATCGGCCCCCGACAGGATCAGGATCGGCGTTTCAACTCGGGCGATGCGCAGCTGGCGAAGCACTTCATGACCGTTCATATCCGGCAGATTCAGGTCCAGAAGGATCAGATCATAGTCATACAGTTTCGCCAGATCGATCCCTTCCTCGCCCAGATCCGTCGCATAGACGTTCAGGTTGGCGTGTGTCAGCATCAGTTCGATGCTTTTCGACGTTGTGGGATCATCCTCGACAAGAAGTATGCGCATTCTGCTGCTCCAGTTCAGGTCTGTTCATTCCGGTTTGATCCGAGCCTGACCACAAATGGTTAATCTGACGTTACCGTTGATTCATTTATTCGCTTTCGCCTTTAGGTTGTCTATATTTTTTTAAGGCCGTCACCTTCAGCGCATCGATTCCGTGTTCGGCCACCGCCGCAACCCAGCTGTTGAACTCCTCGTCGCTCAGCCCATAGCGTTTCTTGGCGTCCGACAACGTGATCAGGCCATACAGTACGCCGCGCACCACCATGGCCTTCCTGGAGGCGACCCACCGACTGGTATCGGGCGGCGGCAGATCGGCCCGCGACAGAACCGTTCCATCCGGCAGGGCTATCGACCTTGGTCCCTCAACTTTGTGCAAATACATCCTGCGACCCTTTTTCTTTTGTCACAAAGCTGGCGTCAGTCTACTTAATGCGGCGTGAAACCGCCTCTTGAGAGTGCGTAGAATTTTCTTATATTCTGCCGGTCTTTCTTAACCCGGACTGGAACAGCCCATGGCCCTCGACACCGAGACTCCTCTGAACTCGCTTGGCTTTGCCAAACCCCCGTCGGAAACGCGGGTGGTCGTTGCCATGTCGGGCGGTGTCGACAGCTCGGTCGTGGCGGCTTATCTGGCGGATCAGGGCTATGACGTGGTCGGTGTGACGCTGCAACTGTATGACCACGGGGCGGCGCTGGCCAAAAAGGGCGCTTGTTGCGCCGGGATCGACATCCACGACGCCCGCCGCGTGGCCGAGGAGCGCGGCTTTCCGCACTACGTTCTGGATTATGAAAACATCTTCAAGGACGCCGTGATCGACGAGTTCGCCGACAGCTATCTGGCCGGCGCGACCCCGGTGCCGTGCATCCGCTGCAACGAGCGCGTCAAGTTCAAAGATCTGCTGGAAACGGCCAAGGATCTCGAGGCCGACTGCATGGCCACCGGCCACTACATCCAGCGCAAGATGGGCCCCAATGGCCCCGAATTGCACTGCGCCGAAGATGCCAACCGCGACCAGTCCTATTTCCTGTTCTCGACCACGCCCGAGCAGCTGGAATTCCTGCGCTTCCCTCTGGGGCACCTGCCCTCGAAGGACGCAACCCGGCAGATGGCTGCGCAATACGGGCTGAGCGTGGCGGACAAGCCCGACAGCCAGGACATTTGCTTCGTGCCCAACGGCAACTATGCCAGCGTGATCGAGAAACTGCGCCCCGGTGCGGCCGAACCCGGCGAGATCGTTCACGCCGACGGCCGCGTTCTGGGTCAGCATGAAGGTGTGATCCACTACACGATCGGCCAGCGACGCGGCCTTGGCATCGGCGGGCTCAGCGAGCCGCTTTATGTCGTCAAGCTGGACGTGGACCGCAAACAGGTCGTCGTCGGCCCCAAAGAGATGCTGGCCACCCGCACCATCCCCGTGCGCGAGATCAACTGGCTGGGCGACGAACCCTTTACTTCGCAAAAGGAATGGCATGTCTCGGTCAAGGTACGTTCGACCCGCCCCCCGCGCGAGGCGATCATTCGCCCTCTGTCGAACACTACTGCCGAGGTCGAATTGCTGACGCCAGAGGAAGGTGTTTCTCCTGGGCAGGCCTGCGTGTTTTATGAAACCGGGGGCAGCCGCATTTTTGGCGGTGGCTGGATCTGGCGCGGTTACTGAACCGCGTCGGTCCACGAGTTGCTGAGGATATAAAGCCCGGCGCAGATCATGACATAGGGCACAAAGTATTCCAGGCGTTGTGCCAGACGTCCCGTCATGATCTGGGCGCGCCCACCGATCAGCCCCACAACCGCAAGAAAGAGAGCGGCCAGGCCGGCCCCTAGCACACCTGCCAGCCGGAAATCGGGGGTCGAGTCGGCCAGCAAGGGGGCGAGGACCGCAAACGTGTCCATCGAAAGACTTGTGAACACCAGCATGGTCACCAGTGCCGAGGCGCTGCCCGGCACAGCGGGGGCGGCCTGCGCCTTTGCACCGCGAAGCTGTCGAAAGGCTCCGAAAAGCCCCAAGGCCAGAGGGATGGTGCCGAGGTAGCCAGCCCGGTGCGGCACCACATCCTCGACCCCCAGTGCCAGCAGGAAGGCCACGCCGATCACCAGCCCCTGTGCCAGCAGGAACCCCAGAACGGCGCGCTGCGGACCGGTGACGATCATCAGGGCGACCAGAGCCATGAGGTTGTCGAGATTGGTCAGAACCTGTGCCATGAAGGCCGAGGCCGCAAAGACCACATGGTCCAGCATCACGGCTTCATCCGCTCCAACACCGCGCGTGCAGCCCGAAGACCGGGCGCTTCGCCACCGCGGCCGAGACGTTCCATCGTGACGGCCATTGCCTGTTCCTGCGCGCCCGGCGCGGCCGACACGGCGCCAAGCGCGGCGGCGATGGTTTCGGGCGTGCAATCATCCAGCAGGCATTCCGGCACCGTTCGGGTCTCGGACACGAGGTTGACCAGTGTGACCGTATCCAGCTTGACCATGCGCTCGGCGATCTTCTGGGTCAGCCAGGTCAGCTTGTAGGCAATCACCATCGGCGTGGATTGGGCCGCCAGTTCCAGCGAGACCGTGCCGGACGCGGCCAGGGCGATCTCGGCTGCGGCAAAGGCCGCGCGCTTGATGGCCACCGCCTGATCCGTGTCGATGTTGCGGGGGTCCACCACGACCGGTTGACCCGGCCAGGACCGGACATGGGCGGCCACGGTATCGGCCACATGCGCGACCGCAGGAACTACCACCCGCATGTCGGGGCGGTCTTTCAGGTATAGATCAAGCGCCGCGCCGAATACGGGCGCCAGCCGATCGACCTCACCACGGCGCGAGCCGGGCAAGGCCAGCAGGATCGGCGCGTCGCCAAGACCGTGATCGGCGCGGAACTGCGCGATCTGCGCGTCGGTTGCAACCGGCTCGCTGGCCACTGGGTGGCCGACGAAGTCGCACTCCATTCCGGCGTTTTCCATATAGGGCGGCTCGAACGGCAGCAAGGCCAGAACATGGTCGATGACCTTGGCCATCTTGTCCGCCCTCTTGGGGCGCCAGGCCCAGACGCTGGGCGCAACATAGTGCACGGTCCGTATATTGCTGCGCGCCTTGACCTGCTTGGCCACGCGCAGCGAAAAGTCGGGGCTGTCGATGGTGATCAGAACGTCGGGCTGGGTGTCCAGAACGGCCTGCGCGGTTTCGGCGATGCGGCGCTTGAGGTGAAAGAACTTGGGCAAAACCTCGACCAGGCCCATCACGCTGAGCTCGGACATCGGAAAGCGGCTGACCAGACCCTGGGCCTGCATCAGCGGCCCGCCGACCCCGTCGAATTCGACATCCGGAACAAGGGTCTTCACCCCCTCCATCAGCGCACCGCCCAGACGGTCGCCCGACGGCTCACCGGCGACCAGAAACACCCGCATCACATTGCCCGCTCGTGCACGTGCAGAAACAAGCCCAGGCGGTCGCATTCCGCGATCACTTGGGGCCGGTCCAACACGATCACCCCGCCCTTTTCGACGACGATACCGGTCAGGCCAGCCGCAACCGCGCCGGTCACCGTGTCTGGCCCGATGGCGGGCAGATCGGCGCGCCGGTCCTGACCGGGTTTGGGCCCCTTGAACAGAATGCCGCCGCCGGCATCGGGGCGCGCAGCCAGCGACTGCAGCATCCACGCCGTACCGAATGCGCCCTCGACCGCCAGAACCTGCCCTTGATGCACCACGCAGGCCTGCCCGATATCGGCGGTCCCCATCGCCCGCAACACGCCGACGGCCCGGTTGGCATCGGCCAGCTCGGCCTCGGTCGGTTGCGCCTGGGTCAGGCATCCCAGAGGGGGCAGCAGGTCGGGCGCGATCTGGTGCGCGGCCTGCACCTGCAGACCGGCATCCTCGAGAACACCGATCACCGCCCGCAACGCGCCATCGTCGCCCGACACCAGCGCCCGCTGGATGATCGGAACCAGCGGCGCGGTCTGCGCGTCGATGCGGCCCGGGTCGATTTTTGGGCGGCGCACCGCACCGGCCATGCAGATATTGGTCACGCCGCGCGCCTTCAGCTCGGCAATGAAACTGCCGAGATGCTCCAGGGGAAAGGTGATGTCGGGGCGCAACCTGTCGGGCTCGAACCCCTCAAGGGCGCAAATCAGCGGACGTTCGGCCAGATGCGAGACCAGTTCATCCGGCAAAACGCCCGTTCCCGCGATCAAGGCCAGCATCGGCTCATTTCCTCGGCGTCAGGAACGACCGGTCGGACTCGCCGGTCACGAATTCCACGATCCGGCGGACATAGTCGCTGTCGGTGTCGTCCCCCAGCCGCTTGACGCGGTCCAGGAACGTTCCGTCGCCTTGCGCCATCTCGCGGAACGCGGCACGCAGGGCCGAGATGTCCGCCCGCGGTACCCCGCGCCGCTTGAGGCCCACCAGGTTCAGACCTTCCAACTCGCCCCGCGGAGCTTGAACCAAGCCATAGGGGATGACATCGTTGGGCACCATGGTCAACGCGCCGATGATGGCGCCGCGGCCCACGCGCACCCATTGATGCAAGCCGGAAATGCCACCGATGATCACGTCATCCTCGATGATGCAGTGACCGGCGGCGCCGGAATGGTTCACCATGATCACCCGGTTACCGATCTGTACGTCATGGGCCACATGAACCCCGGCCATCAGCAAGCAGTCATCGCCGATACGGGTCACGCCGCCGCCGCCCTCGGTGCCGGTGTTGATCGTCACGTGCTCGCGGATGCGGTTGCGTTTGCCGATCTCCAGCCGCGTGTCCTCTCCGCCGAATTTCAGATCCTGCGGGATTTCACCGATCACAGCGAAGTTGAAGATTACGCAGTCCTCTCCGATCGAGGTGTCGCCGGTCACGACCACGTGCGATTTCAACTCGACCCGGTCGCCCAGCCGGACCTTGGGGCCGATATGGCAGAACGGACCGATCACGCAATCCTGACCGATCTGCGCACCGTCTTCGATGATGGCACTGGGATGAATGCGGCTCATGCTGTCTTTTCCATGTCCCAATCGACATAGGCCGAGAACTCGGCTTCGGCCGCCACTTCACCGTCCACGGTCGCACGGCCGCTGAACTTGAAGATCTTGCCGCCTTTCTTGCCGCGCACGGTTTCCACATGCATCTTCAGCACGTCGCCCGGCACTACCTTGCGGCGGAATTTGCACTTGTCGATGTTCATGAAATAGATCAGCAACTCGCTGTCGATCACGTCCATGCCGACACCCAGCATCACGCCAGCGGTCTGGGCCATCGCCTCGACGATTGTCACGCCGGGCATGATCGGCGTTCCGGGGAAATGACCCTGGAAATGCGGCTCGTTCATGGTGACGTTCTTGATGCCGACCGCCGACTGATAGCCGTTGATCTCGACAACCTTGTCAACCAGCAGGAACGGATAGCGATGCGGC
The DNA here is from genome assembly GCF_059613165.1 of Ruegeria sp. BHSB172. Lineage (NCBI taxonomy): Bacteria > Pseudomonadati > Pseudomonadota > Alphaproteobacteria > Rhodobacterales > Roseobacteraceae > Ruegeria > Ruegeria sp. BHSB172. Next base: position 116,332 of record NZ_JBXWRZ010000007.1, on the reverse strand, counting down.
AGGATCCGTTGGATCAGCTGGATGTCGGCGCTCTTGGTGTCCGTGGTCATGTTCCGGGTGTCCTGTTTTCGAGGTGTGGTTTCCGCGTGGTTAGCAATACCACCGTGCGAGAGCAAGCCGCGCTAGGGTTCGTCACGCTCTTCCAGCCCGGCACCGTCGCCGATGGCCGCGTCGATCCGCCGGATGGCCACATCGGTGATATCCGAGGCATCCGAGCTGAGAAAGACGTTCGCGCGTTCGATGATGATCGACGCCCCCGTATCGCGCAGCAGATCGATTAGAACAGGGCGTGACAGTTCGACAAACCTGACCCGCGCCTCTTCGCTGCGTCGCGACAGCGCATCCAGTTTGGCACGCTGGCTTTCGCGGTGCGACTGCACTTTCTGGTCGAACGCTTCGGCCAACGGTTGAAACTCGTCCGGGGTCAAGACGCTGCGTTTGTCGGTCAGCTCCTTTTCCTCGCGGCTCAGCTCGGCCACGATGCGTTCGTTCTCCTCGGCCAGTGCACGGCTTTCCGCCTCGATCTCGGCCCGGATCCGCTTGCCGAAGGCCGACTCGGCGAACATCCGGTCACTGGATATGGTCAGCACCCCCGATTGCGGAATGCCCAACTGCTGAGCCGATGCGGGGCCCGCCGCCAAAGCGAATGCCAAAATGCACAGGGCCCGAAGAGGGCCCTGCACTGTTCTGGATATGTGTTTCAGCATGAACGTCAGAACCGCGCCTGAATGGTGAAGTCAAAGTTCTGTTCTTTGTCGAAGTCTTCCTTGACCAACGCTTTCGAGAAGTTGAAGCGCAAGGGGCCAAACGGCGTATCCCACAACAGCGACACGCCTATGACATGGCGGAGCGACCCGTCGGCGCCGACGATATTGGCCCCGGTCGTGTCGACATTGTCGATGTCCCAAAGGTTGCCGACGTCATAGAAGACACCGCCGCGCAGGCCCAGTTCCTCGGGCAGGCCCAGCGGGAAATCGGATTCGAAGCGCGCCACCCAGTACAGGTTGCCGCCGATCGCGTCGTCCTGGCCGTTCGACAGATCCCGTGGGCCCAGACCGGCGGGTTCGAACCCGCGGAAGATGTTGGGCCCCAGAACATAGCGGTCGAGGGTTCGGCTGAAGTCGTCTCCCTGCCAATGCAGGGCGCCGGCCTCGAACGAAGCGCGCAGGGTCATCTCCTCGTTCAGCACCTTGGTCTGGGCGATGGCGCGGGCGGAGGTCTTTAGGAACTTGTTGTCCCCGCCCAAACCGGCGGCATCCACGCCGACTTCGAACAACGCACCCGCGTTGGGGTTCAACCCGCCGATCCGGCTGTCATAGACATAGGACAGGCCGAGCGAGCTGGTCGACCGCTTGCCCTGGGCGATTTCCGAAGCGATCACCGCCCCGTTCACCTGGCTGTCCTGCTGCGTCATCTCGCTGTCGTTCCAGTTGTAGCGCAGCTTCAGCGCCGACAGCTCTCCGATCGCATAGCTCAGCTGCGGGTTGAAGAACACGGTCTTGGTGTCATAGCTGGCAAAGCTCGAGTTTGTGGAGGACAAACCAAGCCCCAGATCGAAGCGCAGTTTGCGGCCCAGAAGGTAGGGTTCGGTGAAATTCAGGATGTACTGTTCTGAATCCTGCGCCGTCGACAGCGTCACACCCAAAGCCTGCCCTCGGCCCAAGAAGTTCCGTTCTTCGAGCCCGATCGCGATGCCGAACCCGTCCGAGACCGAATAGCTGCCGCCCAGGCTCAGCGAGCCGGTGGGTTGCTCCTCGACATCGACATCCACGATGACCTGACTGGGGCTGGACCCTTCGCGCGTATCCACATCGGCGACCGCAAAGAAGCCCAGGGCACGAATACGCTCGGCGCTCTGGCGGATTTCACGCGGGTTGAACGGATCACCCTCGACCGTGTCGAACTGGCGCCGGATCACCCGATCCAGCGTTGTTGTGTTGCCTTCGATGTCGATGCGTTCGACAAAGATGCGCGGCCCTTTGGTCAGGACGAACTCGACATCCAGCGTCAGGTCGCGGTTGTTGCGGGTCACCCGCGGCTCGACCCGTAGGAAATCGACGCCGTTTTTCAGGCCCAACCGCTCCTGGCGGGTGATCGAATTCTCGATCAGCGTGGGCGAATAGGTCACGCCGGGCTTGATCTTCAACGCGGCTTGATAGGGCGCTGCGTCGACACCGGGAATCTCGCTGACGGTCGTCACCTTGCCGAACGAAAATTTCTGTCCTTCGGTGATATTCATCACCAGATAGAACGCATCCCGTTCGCGGGTAAATTCTACATTGGCGCTGTTGACGCGAAAATCGATGTAGCCGCGCGACAGGTAGAAATCACGCAGCACCTGCTTGTCGAACTCGATACGGTCGGCGATGAACGTATCGCCGCGCAGGAAGGTCCGAAGGATGTTGGCCTGTTTGGTTTCCAGCACGCGCCGAAGGCGGCGGTCGGAATAGGCGCGGTTGCCCACGAAGCTGACGCGCTCAATCTCGATCGTGGTGCCTTCGGCGACCTCGAACACCAGATCAACGCGGTTGTCGCTGCGACGGATGATGCGCGGAATGACGGTGGCGGATACCCTGCCCTGCGCCGAGTAGATCTCCGCGATCACGTCGGCATCAGCCTCGGCCACCTGCGGGGTGAACACTCGGCGTGGCTGCGACGAAATCGCATCCAGCAGGACGTCATCCTTTACCCGCCGGTTGCCCTCGATGCTGATGCGGTTGATCGTCGGGTATTCCTGGACCTTGATCGCAAGCGTGCTGCCGCGCGGGGTCAGCTCGACTGTCTCAAAAACACCACTGTCAAGCAAACGCTGATAAGCGTCGTTCAGCTGGCCCGCCGTGACGGTCTGACCGGGCGTGATTCCCGTCCGGCTGATGATCGTCGAGGTTTCAATACGCCGGTTGCCTTCGACATCGAACGAATTGAACGTGTACGACTGTGCCCAGGCGGATTGCGAAAATACCGCAAGCCAAAGCGCTGAAACGAGGAAAAAAACCGATAGAAGCTGCCACAAAATGTTGGTTTCGGGCTCGACTGCACCGCAGGATATGCCCGCGTCTTCCCTGTATGCCATGTTTATCTCTGCCTGGTTCTGGGACTTTGAATTTGAGTACCGTTAATGGCACATCTTGTCAAAAGCCCAAAAGCAAAACGCGGCCGCAAGGGGCCGCGCAGCTAGAACCGGTGCTGGTAAAGAATCACAAAGAGGCCAGAAATGCCCCGCCCGCCAAGGCCAGCGCGGTGATGCCAAAGCTGAGCAGAAAATCCCAGTTCAGGACGAACAGGAAGTTGAACCCCTGATATGATTTTCGCAATGCACCTGTCATGATCTTCAGCCCGCTTCGTTGGAAACGAGTATCACCTACGTCGCAATTGCGGCGAATTTGCGGCGCCCGGAAGGCGCCGCTGCCTCAATCAGCAAAACAGATCATTGCCGAGCGCGAAGATCATCAGGGTCAGGATCACTGTCACGCCGATGCCCATCATGATCTGGAATACCCGCTCGCTGGGCGGCTTACCCGAAACCGCCTCGTAAGCGTAGAACATCAGGTGACCACCATCCAGCGCGGGGATCGGGAACAGGTTCAACAGGCCCACGGCGGTGGACAGCACCGCGATGAACGACACGAAATTCTGCGCCCCCTGGCTGGCCATGTCGCCCGAAGTTTCGGCAATGCCGATCGGCCCCGACATGTTGCAAGTGCTGATGGCCCCGGTGATCATGTGCCAGATGCCCGAAAGCGAGCCCTCGATGATTCGCCAAGTCTGTTGCAGGCCGGCACCTGCAGCCTCGAACAGCCCCGCCGGTTCGGTGGCCGGCTCCAGCATCAACCCGCCGACGATCCCGATCCGCCAATGGGTCTTGAAACCACCATCGGGCTGCGGTTCGTCGGTCCGGCGCGGGGCCAGCGCGAATTCAAGCTCGGCCCCATCGCGCCAGACATCCAGCAACAGCACCTTGCCGTTCGAGCTTTCGACCTTGTCCTTCAACTGATCGAAAGCAAAAATCGGCTCTCCGTCCACTGCGGTGATCACGTCGCCGGGCGCAAGCTGGATATCCATCGCCGCGCTTCGCGGTGCGACCCGGCTGATCAGCGGCGGAAACAGGTATGGCGCCTCGACATCGATGGTCTGTCCGTCGCGCTTAACGGTGTAGGTCAGCACGGGCTCTTCGGGCAGTGCATCGGTGAAATCGGTCCAGGCGTCCTCGGCGTCGAAATCCGGCACCGGGATTCCCTCGATCGCCAGGATCTCATCCCTTTCGCGCAGCTCTTGCACGGTTCCCGGCAGCGGCTTCAGCGTGCCCGCGGTCAAAGGTTCGCGGGTCACCCCCTGCGACCAGAAGATCGCCGCGAATACCAAAATCGACATGACAAAGTTAAACACCGGTCCGGCCGCCACCGTTGCCGTGCGCGCCCACAGCGGCGCACCGTGCATCGTATGACGCAGTTCTTCGGGGCTTTTACTGGCGATCTCGTCCATTGCCGCCGAATCCTTGCCCGACGCCGCGTTTGAATCGCCCAGGAATTTGACGTAGCCCCCAAACGGCAGCACCGCGATCTGCCAGCGCGTGCCGCGCTTGTCCACGCGGCTCCACAGAACCGGGCCGAACCCGATCGAGAACACCTCGGCATGGATCCCCGACCAGCGCCCGACGATATAGTGGCCGTATTCATGCACGGCGACGATCACCGACAGGGCCACGACGAAGGCAGCGATCGTGTAGATCAATCCACCAAATTGCGGGATCAGCGAGAGTATGTCCAAAAGTCTATCCTGCTCTTCTCAGTACGGCGTCATCCACCCATTGACGTGCCAGATGGTCCGCTTTCAACACGTTATCAAGGGTCATCGGGGCATCAATGAGGCCGCCTGCGTCCTCGAACCGGTCCAGAACCGCCGCCACCGCGTCGGACATGTCCAGAAATCCGATGCGCTGGCCGATGAAGTGATCCAGTGCACGTTCCTTGGCGGCGTTGAACACTGCACCAGACAGACCTCCGCGCGCCATGACCTCGCGCGCTAACCGCAGCGCCGGATAGCGCGCCGGGTCGGGGTCACGGAACCGCAACTGTCCCAGACGGGCCAGATCCAGCCGGGGTACCGGCAGCTCGCGCCGCTCGGGCCAGTGCAGCGCATAGCCGATCGCGTGGCGCATGTCGGGCGCGCCCAGATGCGCCATCACCGCCCCGTCGCGAAACCCGACCAACGCGTGAACGATCGATTCGGGGTGGATCACGACCTCGATCCGGTCGGGCGCGATACCGAAGAATTCCTTTGTTTCAATGACCTCCAGCGCCTTGTTGAACATCGAAGCGCTGTCGATGGTAATACGCTGACCCATGTCCCAGTTCGGGTGGCTCGACGCCTGCTCGACCGTCGCCTGCGCCAGCCGCTCGACCGGCCAGTCGCGAAACGCCCCACCGCTGGCGGTTATGATTATGCGCTCGACCGCGGCCATGTCCTCGCCCACCAGCGCCTGGAACACGGCGGAATGCTCGCTGTCCACCGGCAGCAGGCGCGCACCATGCCGCCTTGCTGTCTCAAGCACCAGAGACCCGGCACAGACCAGTGTTTCCTTGTTGGCCAGCGCCAGCGTCGCCCCCTGTTCCAGTGCCGCCAGCCCGGGCGCCAGACCCGCCGCGCCGACGATGGCCGACATCACCCAGTCGGCCGGACGCGCCGCGGCCTCGACCAGCGCGGTCGCCCCGGCCGCTGCTTCGATTCCGCTGCCTTCCAACGCGGCGCGCAGGTCTTGCAACCTGTCGTCGAACGCGGTCACGGCGACCTGCGCGCGCAGGCGCCGGGCATCCTCGGCCAGTTTCCGGATGTTTGCGCCACCGGTCACGGCCACCACGTCATAGACGGTCGGGTCCCGCGCGATCAGGTCGATGGTGTTCTGCCCGATGGAACCGGTGGCGCCAAAGATGGAGACCTTGCGCATCACATCTCTCCGGGGGCGTAGAACAGACTTGCAATCAGAACCAGCAGCGATGCCCCCATCATGCCGTCGAACCGGTCCAGAAACCCGCCGTGGCCCGGAATCAGGTCCGAACTGTCCTTGACTCCGAATTTCCGTTTGGTCGCGCTTTCCACGATGTCTCCCGCCTGGCTGGCCATCGAGGCCAAAACCGAGATCAGAACCAGCCCGGGCCCGAGGCTTGCATAAACCGCGAACGCGGCGCCCACCAAAGCAGCGGCCACCCAGCCGCCCACCGTACCCGACCAGGTTTTCTTGGGGCTGACCTTGGGCCAGAATTTCGGCCCGCCGATGGCTTTGCCCGCGAAATAGCCCGCCACGTCGGTGGCGACGACGACCGCGATCAGCCAGATCATCCAGCCAAAGCCCATGTTCTCGCGGATCGAGATGAATCCGAAACCCGCCGCCGCGATCCAGATCGCAAACAGAGCATAGATCCCGCGCGCGCGCTCCACCTGCCCGGCTCCGACCAGCGCCGGCGCGATCAGAACCGGCAAAGTGGCCACCGGCGGCAGATAAGTGGCCAAAAGAACCGCCACGCCGGTAAGCACGGATAATTGCACCGCAACTCCGGCCCGCTGCGGGTCAACCATGCGGACCAGTTCCCAGATCATGATACCGCAGGCCGCGGCGATGAAGGTCTCGAACCACAGCCCGCCCAGCCAAACCTCGACCGCGCCGATTGCCACCAGAACCACCGCCGACAGAACGCGGACGGTCAGATCGGACCAACGCCCGTCACTCATGCGGGGACGGCTCCGAACCGGCGTTCACGCGATCCGTAGCTTTTGCACAGTCGCTCAAGCTCCGAGGCCGTGAAATCCGGCCACAGCGTTTCGATGAACTCGTATTCCGAATAGGCCGACTGCCACAGAAGGAAATTCGAGATCCGCGCCTCGCCACTGGTCCGGATCACCAGATCAGGATCGGGCAGAACCCGCGTATCCAGGTATTTTGGCAGCGTCTCCTCGTCCACGTCATCGGGGCACAGCTTGCCTTCGGCGACATCCCTGGCCAACCGTTTGGTTGCGCGAGCTACCTCGTCCCGGCCTCCGTAGTTCAGCGCCACGGTCAGATGCACCAGGTCGTTGTCGGCAGTTTCCCGTTCCAGCTGGTCCATCAGCTCGATCAGCTTGGCATCCAGCCGGACCCGGTCTCCAATGAACCGGACCCTGACACCGTTTTCGGCAAGCGTCCGGGTTTCCTTTATGATGTACCGCTTGAAAAGGCTCATCAGGCCCGCAACTTCGACTTGAGTCCGCTTCCAGTTCTCGGTCGAAAAGGCAAAGATCGTCAGGTATTTGATCCCCAGTCCCGGGCAGGCTTCGACCACTTCGCGCACGCGCCGCGCCCCGGCATGATGCCCGTACAGACGCGGACGGCCACGGGCCTGAGCCCACCGCCCGTTGCCATCCATGATGATGGCCACATGGCGCGGCCCGCACAACTCGCCGATCAGGGGATCCTTGGGCATCTCCGCGTCTCAGACCTGCATGATTTCCGCCTGTTTCGCCTCAAGCGCGGCGTCAACGGCCTTGATCATCTGATCCGTCAGTTCCTGCACCTCGCTCTCCCAGAATTTCTGGTCATCCTCGGACAGGCCTTCAGCCTTGGCCTTTTTGATCTGGTCCATCCCGTCACGGCGCACATTGCGAATGGCCACGCGGGCATGTTCGGCATACTGGCCGGCCACCTTGCCCAGTTCGCGCCGGCGTTCCTCATTCAGCTCGGGGATCGGCAGCATGATGATGGTGCCGTTCAGTTGCGGGTTGATGCCCAGACCGCTCTCGCGGATTGCCTTTTCCACCTTGCCGACCAGCGACTTGTCCCACACGTTGATGGTGACCATGCGTGGTTCGGGGACGTTTACGGTGCCCACCTGGTTGATCGGAGTCATCGACCCATAGGCGTCAACCATGATCGGATCCAGCATCGAAGCCGAGGCCCGGCCGGTGCGCAGCGACGCAAACTCGGTGCGCAGATTGGCCATGGCGCCCTCCATGCGGCGCTTCAGATCGTCGGTATCCAGTTCGAAGTCATCAGACATGCTGCTCACTCCCCTTATTCAGGTCTGTTTGCTAGGGTCATAAGCCATCGCAAATGGGATGTATAGCAATGATGATCGTCAAATGCCTCGACAGCAGGACTCCGTTTGCCCCCGTACGTCGATACGTGAACAAAAACCGGCCCCAATGAGGCCGGTTCCGATTTGACGACAATCCGCCCGTCAGGCATTCACGTCCAGCACGACGCGACCCTTGACCCGGCCTTTCAGAATGTCTTCGCCCAGTTTGGGCAGATCCTTCAGCGTTGCCGGCTGGATCATCGAATCCAGCTTGTCCATCGGCAGGTCCGTCGCGATCCGTTTCCACGCGCGTACGCGATTGTCGTAGGGCTGCATCACGCTGTCGATTCCCAGCAGGTTCACCCCCCGCAGCAGGAACGGAATCACCGTTGCCGGCAAAGCCGCGCCCCCCGCCAACCCGACGGCAGCGACCGAGCAGCCATATTTCATCTGTCCCAGCACACGCGCCAGCATCGAACCACCCACTGCATCGACACACCCGGCCCATGTCTCGCTCTCGAGCGGGCGTTTGGTGGTCTCATTCAACTCCTCGCGCGGCACGATGGTCGCAGCGCCCAGAGATTTCAGATACTCCCCGGCCTCCGGTCGCCCGGTCACGGCTGCGACTTCGTAACCCAGATGCGCCAGAATCGCGGTCGCGACCGAGCCCACGCCACCGGCCGCACCGGTCACCAGAACCGGACCTCGATCCGGCGTCAGACCACGATCTTCCAGCGCCATGACCGCCAGCATCGCGGTAAAACCGGCGGTTCCCACCGCCATTGCCTGGCGCGTGCTCAACCCCTGCGGCAGAGGCACGAGCCAATCGGCCAGCGCGCTGGCCTTCTGGGCGTAGCCGCCCCAATGCGCCTCACCCACGCGCCACCCGGTCAACACCACCTTGTCGCCGGGCTTGTACCTGTCGTCCGAGGAGTCTTCGACAGTTCCGGCATAGTCGATCCCGGGCACATGCGGATAATTGCGGACCAGACCACCGCCTTTGGGCGACATGCACAAACCATCCTTGTAATTGACGGTCGAGTACTCCACGGCCACCCGCACATCCCCATGCGGCAGATCGTCTTCCGAAATCTGCTTGATCACCGGACTTGCCAGCCCGCTTTCTTCGTCCTTCTCCATCACCAAAGCGTTGAACATGCTCACATTCCTTTCCTTTCTCTCGGCCAGACGGTTCCTTCATCTGGCCCCAAATATCCCGTGGGAGTCGCGCAGCGACGGGGGCAGAGCCCCCTTCCCGGCTCAAATCCAGAACTTCGCCTGCACGACTGCATCCCGCATGCCGTCCGGTGTCTCGACCTCAATCCGTGTTCCCGGATCCCAGTGGCTCAGCCGCAGCATACCGATCGACACGTTGGTTTGGAAATCCGGCGACCAGGTGGCCGAAGTCACCTGACCCACGCGCTTGCCGCCACCATATACCGGCCACGGCCGATCACAGGGTGGCACCGCTTCACCCTCGATCGCGATCGGGCGGATTTGCTGAACCGGCCCCTCCTTGGCCACCCGCAAAAGCGCATCCCGCCCGATACAGCCAATGGCCGTATGCGTGTTGCAGAACTTGCCCAACCCGCACTCATGGGGCGTGTTGTCGTCCGTCATGTCGTTGCCGTAAGACAGCAACCCGCCTTCGATCCGCTCGATCAGGTTGGGGCAACCCGCCCGAACCTGCAGGTCCTCTCCGGCGGCGAAAAGTGCGTTCCACAAAGGCATGCCGATGTCGCCGCCCTCGACATAGATCTCGAACCCGCCCTGTTTGGAATAGCCCGACCGTGCAATCGCCAGATCACGCCCCTCGAACTGGAACATGTCGAACTTGAAGAAGCGGATATCACGCACCCGGTCCCCGAAGACCCGCGCCATCAGATCATCCGACTTGGGTCCCTGCACCGCCAAGGGCGACACGTCCGGCTCGTCCACCAGAACATCCAATCTATACCCGTTGGCCAGGCCCTTGACCCACAAAAGCAAGTCGCTGTCTGCGATCGAGATCCACCAGCGGTCATCCGCCAGTTTCACCGCCACGGGATCGTTCAGCATGCCCCCTGTTTCGTCCACGATCGGCACATAGTAGCATTGACCCGGCAACATGCCGCGCAGGTCGCGCGGGGTCAGCATCTGCATCAGCCGCGCCGCATCGGGGCCGCGCAGTTCGACCTGCCGCTCGCAGGCCACATCCCAGACCTGCACATGGGTCTTGAGATGCCGATAGTCGGCCTCGACGCTTTCAAACACCGTCGGCAGCAACATCCGGTTGTAGACGGTATAGCCTTTGACACCGGCCGCCTCGACCCCGTCAGAGAACGGCGTGCGCCGCAGCCGGCGCGACAAAGAAATCTGTGGCACTTAGACCTCCTCGGGCAAGAAAACGAGATCACTGACCGGCGCCTCAGAGCCGGCCTCGGTCAGCATTTTGTGGATTTGCCCCCGGTGATGCGTCTGATGGTTGTAGAAACCGATCACACACTCTGCGTAAGGCATTGTAATATTTTTCTCTTTCACTCCGGAGTACCAAGTGAGCGACCCACTGATCGGGTCATCTCCCTGGGTGTCCGCCCAGGCGCCTATCCGCGCGTCGATCGTTTCGCGCAGCGGCAACCAGTGAGCCAGATCGGGGCACAGATGGACGCTTTCTTGGATGCCGCCGCCTTTGCGGTGCGGGGGGCTGTCCGGGCCCGTACCCTTGCCAAACCGCGACATCCAGATCCAGTCGCCCCAAAGCAGATGGTTCGCCGTGCCCAAGATCGACCCAAAAAACGCGCCGCATTCCCGGGTCAATTCCTTGGCTGAAAGCTTATGAAGAAAGCCCGCCAACTGGCTGTTTTGCCAACGGTTATAGCGGGCCATCCGCCGGGCAAAGACGCCGGTGATCATTACCGGGGCCCGTGCCAGTCGATCTGACAGATCTCGGCGGAGCGGCCGTCGAAATCCCAGACCCGCCCAAAGGCGCGCACCTTGCCCTTTGTCGCGGTCGCCACTGTGATGTCCGGGCCCATCCAGTATTCGGTATTGGTGACGACGATCTCCTTGCCGTCCTTGCCCTCGACCGGGACCACCGCGCCCTGGATCTTCTTGCCGACCATCAGGCGGCGTTCCTTGCCTTCGGTTTCGAAATGCACCGGCGACCGCTCGGCCCCCAGGAACTCGCTGACCAGTACCGAGAACAGGCCTGTCGTACCGCGCGCCGCGCCCGAGAAGATGTTGACCAGCCCCTCATAGGCCGCCTCGGACGCGCGGTCGTCGATGAAGGCCGCAGCCTTCCAGTTGCCGCGCCCCATGTTGCCGGGGATTTCCAGGAACAGGCCCACGTTCAGACCTGACAGGTCCTCGTCGCCATATTGGCCCTCATCGATGCGGATGCCCGCCCAGGCCTGGCAGTAGCCCTCGGTCGGCGGATGCTTCCCAAGGCTGACCACGCAGGGGCAGAACACCGTGCAGTTGCAGTTCAGGATCAACTCGCCCTTGATGGTCCAGGGCACCGTGCCCACCGTATCCAAAGCCATGTCTGTCTCTCCTCTTGTCAGACTGTCGTAAACGCGACCCAGGCGGCCCCGATCAGCAACGCCACGCCCAGCGGGCGGGTCACCAGTCGGCCAAGGTCGGGCAATTTTTCGAAAACCATCAGCATCGTGGCCAGCCCCATGAAGGCCAGGTTCATCACGCCACCCACGAAGGCCAGCAGCATCAGCGCCCAGCAGCAGCCCAGGCACACCAGCCCCAGCCGCAGGCCATTGCGCCACGGGCCCTCGTCCCAATGCTGGATGAAGAAGGTCAGCGGATGACGGCACTTGCTCAGGCAGGCCTCTTTGATGGCTGAAAACTGGTACAGGCCGGCGACGGCCAGAAGGCCTGCGGACAGCAGCCCCGAAACGCTTTCGCCCAGCCCGTTCACCGCGCCCGCCCGGTACAGCGCCATTTGCGCCAGCGCCGCCAGAACGGAAAAGCCAAACCAGACCGTCAGATACCCAGCCAGCAGATGCCCGAACCGAGTGCCCTGCGTGGCGTGGGATAGGTCGTCATAGGTGGCAAAGGCCGGCAAAGCCGTCGGCGCCATCATCGCCGCCGACATCAACGCCCACATGGCCACCATCTTCAGCAGCCCCGCCGCATCAGGGGTCACCGTGCACAGGCTGCGCCAGAAATCCTCGCCGTATACCGCACCAAGGGCGCGCATCTCGGCCGGCACCGCCATCAGGTACAGCGCCCCCCAGGCCGACAGGATCGCAGCGAACAGGCCCAGCCAATGCGGCGCTGTCATGGCTCTTATACGATCCACAGTCACGGCCCTCCCTGCGACTCACTCCTTGCTTTTCAAATGTCAGACTTTTAAATGTCAGACAAATAAATTTTTCACGGTGACCCCAAGAAGATGAAAATCGACCCGCAGAAAAGCACCGACCTATCTGCGCAGATCGCCCAGGCCATCCGCGATGCGATCGTATCCGGAGAGCTGATCGTGGACGAGCGCCTGCCCTCGGAATCCGAGCTGGCGGATCAGTTCCAAGTGTCGCGTCCCACCGTGCGTGAGGCGCTGAAGCGGCTGGCGGCACAGTCGTTGATCCGCACACAGCGCGGCGCGACCGGAGGTGCGTTCGTCAACCGGTTGAGTTTCCAGGACGCCTATTCCCAGCAGATCACGACTTCGACGCTGCTGCTGTCGATGAACGAGGTCAGCTTCGACACCGCCTGCGAGGCCCGCTATGCGTTGGAACGGGCCTGCGCGCCCCTGTCGGCGCAGCGGCGCACCGCAGATCAACTGGCCACCATGCGCGCGGAAATTTTCCGCCAGGCGCAACCCGGTTTGACGGATGAGGCCTTCTGCGCCTCGGACGTGGCTTTTCACCGGGCGCTGGTCGATGGTGCGGGCAACCCTGTCCTGTCCTATCAACTGGCCGGAGCGGTCGAGGCGATGCAGCCCCTGATGAACATGATCACCTTTACCGCCCGCTCGCGCGAGGAGATCATCCGCCTGCACAGCAAGATCGCCGACGCGCTGGAGGCGCAAGACGCCGAGACCGTCGACGCTGCGCTGGTCGAGCTGGAAACCTACTCGCGCCACCTTGCCCATGACGTGGCTGAACGTCGGCGGAAACCGGCCTGAGCGCCGCTTGAATAATTCTTGACGCATCACATCAACGGAAAGGACACTCGGGCAGGCAGACCATCATCCGGCGGGAAGACCGGCACTCTCAATAAAATTGATTTTCAATGACTTACGGGAGGACGTTATGAACAAAAGACCGGATCCTACATTTTATCCATCCGCCAAACTGGCCATGGAGGCCCCGCCCGAGGCCCTGGCCTTCACGCTGATGCTCAGCCCTGATTTCTCGCAGCCCGACGGTTTGGCCGTTGTAAACGTCGACCCAACTTCGGGCGACTACGGCAAGATCGTTCACAAGGTGATGATGCCCAACAAGGGCGACGAGTTTCACCATTTCGGATGGAACGCCTGTTCCTCGGCCCTGTCGCCGCTGACCGGCCACGCCTTCCTTGAGCGCCGGTACCTGATCATCCCCGGTATCCGCTCGAGCCGGATCTATGTCATCGACGTGAAGGACCCGCTTCAGGCCTATATCCACAAGATCATAGAACCCGAGGAAGTCTATGCAAAAACTGGATATTCCCGCCCGCACACGATTCACTGCGGCCCCGAAGGCATCTATGTCAGCACCTTGGGCGGCGGCGGCGAGAAGGGCACTGACGGTCCACCGGGCATCTTCATCATGGACTGTGAAACCTTCGACATCATCGGGCGTTACGAGATCGAACGCGGCGTGCAGGACAAGCACTATGATTTCTGGTGGAACTTGCCGCGTGACTACATGGTCAGTTCCGAATGGGGCCTGCCGCCGCAATTCGAGAACGGCCTGCTACCCGAGGACCTTCTGTCGAACAAATATGGCCACCGGATCCATTTCTGGAACCTGCGCGACCGCACCAACATCCAGACCATCGACCTGGGCGAGAACCACCAGATGGCGCTGGAAATCCGGCCTGCGCACGATCCTGTCAAGGAATACGGGTTCTGCGGCGTGGTGGTCGACACCACCAACCTGCAGGGCGCGATCTTTACGTGGTGGCGCGACAAGAAAGGCAAGTTCCACGCCAAAAAGACCATTACGATCGACCCCCAACCCGCTGATCCTGCTGATCTTCCCGAACTTCTTAAAGGGTTCTCGGCGGTGCCGCCGCTGGTCACCGACATCGACCTGAGCCTGGATGACAAATACCTTTACGTCGCGTGCTGGGGTACCGGTGAAATGCACCAGTACGATGTCTCGGACCCGATGAAGCCCAAACTGGCCGGCAAGGTCGAGATCGGCGGCATCGTCAAGAAGACCAAGCACCCCAACGGCAAGGACTTTGGCTATGGCCCGCAAATGGTCGAGATCAGCCGTGACGGGAAACGCGTCTATTGGACCAATTCGCTCTATTCCACCTGGGATGATCAGTTCTATCCCGGCGAGCGCGGCGCGGCGATGGTCAAGGCGGATGTCGGCAAAAAAGGCGGCCTGAAGCTCGACAGGAACTTCTGGGTCGAATTCCCCAAAGGTTATCGCGCCCATCAGATCCGGCTTGAGGGGGGAGACTGCTCCACCGACAGTTTCTGCTACCCTTCGGTCTGAATTGGACGTCTTGATGACATCGACGGCCGGCCTCTGGCTGGCCGTTTTGCTGAGCGGCGCCTATCACGGGCTGAACCCCGGCATGGGCTGGCCGCTGGCCGTGTCGGCTGCATTGATGGAGCAACGTCAATCCGCCTTGTGGCGCGCGTTGGCAGCCTTGGCGGGCGGGCATTTCTTGGCGATGCTGGGCGTATTGCTGCCCTTTGCGGTGATGACCATCCTCGTAGACTATCAGCGCGAAATCCGGATCGGAGCAGCCCTGATCGTGATCGCCATGGGCCTCTACATCGCGATCACCCGTCGGCATCCACGGTTCCTGGCGCGCGTGCCGCCCAGTAGGCTGGCACTGTGGTCGTTTCTGGTGGCGCTAGCGCATGGTGCGGCGCTTATGCTTGTGCCGATCTATCTGGGCCTGTGCGGACTGGACGAGCTGGATACCGGCCACAGAGCCGTGTCAGAGATCATGGGCACCAATGGCCTGCTGGTTCTGACGGTGGCCGCGGTCCATACCGGCGCGATGATGCTGGGTGGCGGCGCGCTGGCGTTCGCGGTCTATCGCTGGCTGGGCCTGCAATTCCTTTCGCGCAGCTGGTTCAACCTGGAAATGGTCTGGGCGCTCAGTCTGATCCTCGTGGGCGTGCTCGGCCTGTGGGCCGCAATCTGAGGTCTTCCCCCTGCCCCAAAACAGATTAGGTTCGATTGGCAGGCATTTGAAACGCGAGGCCCCCATGACCGGAACACTCAACATCATCGCAGCCCTTCTGACCATCGGCTTTGGCCTGTTCGGCTTTTTGGCCCCGGCCTGGACGGCGGCCTCGCTTGACCTTGCGCCCACCAACAGCACGATGGGCCTCAGCGAAATGCGGGCCTCGGTCGGCGGGCTGTTTGTCGTGACCGGCATCGCCGTATTGTGGCTGAACCACCCGATGGCCTACGCGATGTTGGGCGTCGTCTATGCGGGCGCGGCGCTGGGTCGGTTCGTGTCCGTACTGCTGGACAATCCCCCGTTGGCCAAAGCGTTGACCTTCGGCGGAATCGAGCTGGTGCTGGCGATCTGGCTGATCGCAGCCAACCTCTCCAAGCCCGCGTGAACGGTTGAAAAATCGCGATCGTCTCGCGCTTTGGGGGTTTGCATCCGCAAAAATCCTCACCTATATAAATGCTGTCCTTCGGGACTATGGACATAAACGCGCTCGTAATAAGCGGATCGGACCCGGGGGCGGTACCCGGCGGCTCCACCATACATCCTTCATTTGGGGATCATGGGGCCGAAACAGGATCGACGAACGTCTAAAGGGGTTAGCTTTGTCCCGGCTGTCTGCCACCGTTACCGGCGAAAACAGTACAATTGCAAATGACAATCGTGCTCCGGTTGCCGTTGCTGCGTAAGCAGTAACCAGACCGAAACTTAAGCCCTTGCGCCTAGCCGCGTAAGGCGGGGTTCGCAGGTGCCTGGCAACAGAAACCTGCACTTTCCCAACCATTTGTCTGCGGTTTTTGCCCTGATCCTGACGGTGTTCAGGGTTTTTTCACCTCTATGCGCAAGTCTCTCCTAAGCTAGACAGGAGAGCTGGGATGACTCATGCAGAGATTCTTCGGGCCTGGTACTCGGAGGTTTGGGAAAAAGGCAATGTCGACGCGATCGACGAATATTTCGCGCCCGAAACGATGGCCGAAGGGCTGATACCGGAAATGCAGGTCGGCGTGGACGATTTCCGCGATCTGGTGATGGCCTTCCGTCATGTTCTGGGCGACATTCAGGTGGGCCTGCCGAAAATCATCGAAAGCGGCGACTGGGCCTCGGCGGTCCTGCATGTAAGGACATCGCGTGCCGACAATGGTGCGCCGCTTGAGGTCACCGGACAGGTCATGGCGCGGTTCAAGGGTGACAAGATGGTCGAAGCCTACAATCAGTTCGATTTCGTGTCGCTGTTCGAACAGCTCGGCCAGTTTCCCCAGGACACATTGCCCGTCTGCATGACCGGACAACGGCTGGATTGGGCCTGACCGTTTCTTGACCGTACAGGCAAAGCCCGCATAGCAAGGTCCAAGACCGGCAACTCGCCCGCCAAGGGATGGCGCCGCGGGTTGCCAGATTTCGGAATGCGAAAGGGCGTGTGCCATGGCGGGGCCGGTGTTTGGGGATCACTATCAAATGCAGGGTCGAATTCCCCCGCCGGGCATGCGGCCTCTGCTTGAGCACACGCGCCTGCGCGCGCCAACCCTCGGCACTCCGGCAGTCGCCTCGGTCATGGCCTGCGGATGAGCCCCTCGGTCGCGGATCTTGTCCGGGTGTTCGGCCGTATCGGAGTGTTGTCCTTTGGTGGGCCGGCCGCCCAGATCTCGCTGATGCACCGGGAACTGGTGGACCGCCGTGCCTGGCTGGACGAACAGACATTTCTGCGCGCCCTGTCGCTGTGCATGCTGCTGCCCGGCCCCGAGGCGATGCAACTGGCCACATATGCCGGCTGGCGCCTGCGCGGCGTGCCCGGCGGGCTGATCGCGGGCGCGCTTTTCGTTTTGCCCGGCGCAATCGTGATCGCTGCGCTGGTGATGCTCTATGCCGCCTATGGCGACCTGCCGCCTGTCCAGGCGGCTTTTCTGGGTGTCAAGGCGACCGTCATTGCAATCGTGCTGCAGGCCCTGATCAACCTGTCGCGCAAGACCCTCTCGGGGCTGCAGTCTCGCGTTATCGCGGGGCTGGCTTTTCTGGCCATTTTTGCGCTAAACCTGCCCTTCCCGCTGATCGTCCTGGCGGCCGGTTGTTGGGGGTACGTTATGTCCCGCACGACACATCCGCCGTCCGATCCGGGTCGGCTCCCAGCGGAAAGGCACGCGATACGCACCGCCTTGGTCTGGATGACGCTTTGGCTTTTGCCGCTGGCTCTGCTGACGGCGTCGGGTCAGACGCTGCTGGCCGATCTGGGCTGGTTCTTTGCCAAACTCGCGGTTGTCAGCTTTGGGGGCGCCTACGCGGTGCTGTCCTACATGACCCAGACGGTGGTGGCGCAGCATGGCTGGATCTCGGCCGACCAGATGATCGATGCGCTGGGCCTGGCCGAGACAACTCCGGGGCCTCTGATCCTGGTGACGCAATTCGTGGCCATGCTGACCGGTCAGATCGCCGGTGGCCCCGGTTTGGCCCTGGCCGCAGGCGCGGTCGCACTTTGGGCGACTTTCGTCCCCTGCTTTCTTTGGATCTTCCTGTCGGCCCCATATCTGGATCACATCGCCCGGAACCCGCGCTTGTCCGGCGCCTTGAGCGCAATCTCGGCGGCTGTCGTCGGGGTGATTCTCAACCTGTCGGTGTGGTTCGCGCTGAACGTGATTTTTGCAGACGTGGCCCGATACGGCCTTGGCCCCGTCTCGATCCCGATACCCGTTCCATCCAGCCTGAATTTTCAGGCGCTTGCACTGACAGTTGCCGCCGGGCTGTTGATATTCCGACTGAAATCTGGTTTCGGGGTCGCGTTGGCCGCCATGGCCGCAGCAGGTTTGGCCCTGCATTTTCTTTGAACAATCCGGCGCTGCCGGGCCTTTCGTTTCCGCCCGAATCCCTTATGCTTGGGGCAACCACTTTCGAGGACAAGACATGTCGCAAGGCATCGACTACGGCAACCTAATGCACACCGCCATGCGCGGCCTGATCAAGACCGTTCTGCAACGGGTCTCGGAGTCGGGGCTGCCCGGGGCGCATCATTTCTTCATCACATTCGACACCCGCACACCCGGTGTTGAAATTGCCGACTGGTTGCGCCAGCGCTACCCGGATGAAATGACGATCGTGGTGCAGCATTGGTTCGAAAACCTGAGCGTCGATGACGACGGCTTTGCCATCACGCTGAATTTCGGAGATTCGCCCGAACCGCTGTATATCCCCTTTGCGGCAATCCAGACCTTCGTGGACCCGTCGGTCGAATTCGGGCTGCGCTTCGAAGGCCCCGAAGAAGACGAAGAGGAAATCGCGGCGACCGAAGAAGACTCGATCGAAGTCGAGCCCGAGGACAAGCCGCACCACGACGCCGACATTGTATCGCTGGACAGTTTCCGCAAACAGCCCTGATCGGCCGATTGTAGGGCTGAAACGCTATTTCCTGCGCAGGAACGTATCCACTGACCGCGCCTCGCGCCCGTCGCTGAAGCGCGAGAAGGACAGGTTCAGCCCGCCTTCGGCCAGCGTTCGGTCATATTGCTGCAGTTCATAGTCGCCTTCGTGGTCGATAAACAGGGAAAACACGGTCAGCGTGTCGCCGACTATGCGGCCCCATACGAAGGGTTCACCCTTCATTGGATCCAGCGGCACTTCGTGGCCGAACACGTTGCGTTTCATCGCCGCCGAATAGATCTGAGGGCGGTCCGACGGCCGGAAGTCAACCGAGAACGACTGCTCTTTCACCCGGCCATCCGCCTTATATGTCACTGTTGTCCAACTGACATTGAACCCGTCATCGGTTTCGGAGATGCGCACGCTCATGTCGCGCGGGGTCGCGGTTCCGTCCGCATCCACGACCTGGGCCGACCCGACATAGTCACCGACAAAGGGCCCGATATCCGCTGCGCCGGCCTGAACTCCGATCAGCATCGCCACGACAGCCGCCCAAACCCGCATCTGCGCAAACTGTGATTTTTTCAGCCCCAAACGAAACATCCCGACCTCTACGTTTCCCGCCCTTCGCATTCTAGACACGCGGGCCACCGGCACAATGGCAGATGGGTCGACCACCCGAAAGAAAAATGACGCACCTCGCCCGGCTATACCTTTTCTGCCCATCAGATTAAGGTGCGCGCAACTGGCCGATTGCGCCGCGGCGTGGCTGCGGCTAAACGGCATGCGACTGCATACCAGACGGAGTGACAGATGTCTCAGACCCGCACCGAATCCGACAGTTTTGGCCCGCTCGAGGTTCCGGCCGACAAGTACTGGGGGGCGCAGACGCAGCGCTCAATCATGAACTTCCCCATCGGCTGGGAGAAACAGCCCGTCGCCATCATCCGCGCGCTGGGCGTGGTCAAGAAGGCCTGCGCCATGCAGAACAAGGCAACGGGCAAGCTGGACGCACGCATCGCCGACGCCATCATCGAGGCCGCCGGAGAGGTGATCGAGGGCAAGTTCGACGACAATTTCCCTCTGGTCGTCTGGCAGACCGGTTCGGGCACCCAGTCGAACATGAACGCCAACGAGGTCATCGCGAACCGCGCGATCGAGATTCTAGGCGGCGTGATCGGTTCGAAGGACCCGGTGCACCCGAACGATCACTGCAACATGGGCCAGTCGTCGAACGACACCTTCCCAACCGCGATGCACATCGCCACCGCGATGAGCGTGCGCGACGTTCTGCTGCCGGGGCTGGAAAAGCTGGCCGCCGGGCTAGAGCAGAAGTCGGTAGAATTCAAAGATATCATCAAGATCGGCCGCACCCATACCCAGGACGCGACCCCGCTGACCCTGGGCCAGGAATTCAGCGGCTATGCCCACCAGATCCGTCAGGGCATCGCCCGTGTGAACGCCGCCATGCCCGGCATCTACGAGCTGGCGCAGGGCGGCACCGCCGTCGGCACCGGGCTGAACACCCAGAAAGGCTGGGCCGAGGCCGTTGCGGCCAACATGGCCGAAATCACCGGCCTGCCCTTCGTCACCGCGCCCAATAAGTTCGAGGCGTTGGCCGCCCATGATGCGATGGTATTCCTGTCGGGTACTTTGGCCACGGTCGCGGGCAGCTGCTACAAGATCGCCAACGACATCCGCTTCCTTGGCTCGGGGCCGCGCTCGGGTCTGGGCGAACTGATCCTGCCGGAAAACGAGCCCGGTTCGTCGATCATGCCGGGCAAGGTCAACCCGACCCAAGCCGAGGCGCTGACCCAGGTCGCGGCCCACGTCATGGGCAACGACGCCGCGATCAAGTTCGCCGGCAGCCAGGGCCATTTCGAGCTGAACGTCTACAACCCGATGATGGCCTACAACCTGCTGCAGTCGATCCAGCTGCTGGGCGACGCGACCGACAGCTTCACCGAGCGCATGCTGCTGGGTATCAAGGCCAACGAGGCGCGCATCGACAAGCTGATGAAGGAATCGCTGATGCTGGTGACCGCCTTGGCCCCCACCATCGGCTATGACAACGCCACCACGGTCGCCAAAACCGCGCACAAGAACGGCACCACGCTGAAGGAAGAGGCCATCAAGCTGGGCTTTGTCGATGAAGCGACCTTTGACGCCGTCGTGCGCCCCGAGCAGATGATCGGGCCCAAGGACTGATGGGCAAGCCGGTCAATCTGAACCGGTATCGCAAGGAAAAGGCGCGGGCCGAGAAAAAGGCCCGCGCCGACCGGAACGCGGCGGCGTTCGGGCGCAGTAAAGCGGAAAAGCAGCTGGACAAGGCCCGTACGGACAAAGCTCGCCGAGATCTGGAAAATCACGAGCTGGATGAATGAGCGGCCCGCCCGTCAAACGCTCGCTGACCCTCAAGGGGCATCGCACTTCGGTTTCGCTCGAGGATGAGTTCTGGCAGGCGTTCCGAGACATCGCCAAAGCAAAAGGTATGCCGATCAATGTTTTGGCCTCGGAAATTGATGTGGCGCGCGACCCCGAGACCGGCCTGGCGTCGGCCATTCGTGTCTTTGTTCTAAACTGGTACCGGTCATCCGATCGCACCCCTTGATCTGATCCCCGTCGGTGTCTAGGCTGATTGTGAACAAAAAGGGTACACTTGATGCGCGATCTCGTGACCGGCGCGGATGGCCAACCGCGATGCGGCTGGTGTCAGGCCGCGCCGGAGTTTTTCGACTATCACGACAAAGAATGGGGCTATCCGGTGGATGACGACCAGCGCCTGTTCGAGAAGCTCTGCCTTGAAAGCTTTCAGTCCGGCATCAGCTGGCGCATCATTCTGGCCAAGCGCGAAAACTTTCGCAAAGCCTTTTCCGGATTTGATTTCAACGTGATGGCCGGCTTTTCTGAAGCGGACGTCGAGCGCCTGCTGCAAGATGCCGGCATCATCCGCCATCGCGGCAAGATCGAGGCGGTGATCAACAACGCCCGCCGCGCGCAGGAGCTGGTGGCCGAAACCGGCTCACTGGCGGCCTATGTCTGGAGGTTCGAGCCCGAGACTCCTCCTGCGCCGCAGACGGCGTCGACTTCGCCCGAGTCGGTCGCCATGTCCGAGGATCTGAAAAAGCGCGGGTGGAAATTTGTTGGCCCCACCACGGTGTTTGCCTTCATGCAGGCAATGGGGCTGGTGAATGACCACGCCAGCGGCTGCGCCATGCGCGAAAAAGCGGCGCAGATGCGCCGCTCATTCACCAAACCGGTCTGACCTCAGACCGAGGCGCGGTAGATCTTGTCGATATTGCTGCCCAGGGCCGCGTTGAACTCGGCATCCGACTGCTGTTTCGACAGCCCCTCGGTCAGCGCACGCGAGAAAGAGGCGATCATCTTGCCGTTCTGCGCCAGCAGGTCACAGGCCTCGTCGGTCGAATAACCGCCCGACAGCGCCACTACACGCAGAACACGCGGATGATCGGCGGCCTCGTCATACAGATTGGCCTTGCTGGGCAGTGTCAGCTTCAGCATGACGTCCTGCCCCTCGACCAACTCGTCGAGGTTCTTGAGGATTTCGGCTTGCAGGATCTCTTCGGCTTCGGCCTTGGTGTCCGACTTGATGTTCACCTCGGGCTCGATGATCGGGACCATGCCGGCCGCGATCACCTCGCGAGCCACGTCGAATTGCTGTTTCACCACGGCGGCGATGCCCTCGGCATTGGCCTCGTGGATGACCGAACGTTCCTTGGTGCCGAACACGCCTTCGGCCTTGGCCAGCGTCTCGGCCAGGCCCGGGATGGGCTTCATCAGCTGCACACCGTTGGCGGTGTCCTCCAGCCCTTTGTCAATCTTGAGGAACGGCACGATGCCTTTGACCGACCACAGGTAATCGGCCACCTTGCGGCCCTCGATTTCCTCGCCCAGCGTGCGCTCGAACAGGATCGCGCCGATCACCTTGTCGCGGGTGAAGTCATCGGCCAGGATGATCCTGGCGCGCATCTTCTGGATCTCGGCGAACATTTCCTCGTCCGAGCCATAGTCGGACGGCTGTACCCCGTACAGCGCCAGCGCCTTGGGCGTCGAGCCGCCGCTCTGATCCAGAGCCGCGATGAAGCCCGCACCGTTGATCATCTGTTCGCGCTGTTCAGCCTTGGACATAACACTTTCCCGTTCAGTAATGATTCCGCCTTTCCAATCGCATACAGCATGGCGCGGGGCGATGATAGTTTGTTAGCGCTCAACCACGCGCAGCCAGATTCCGTCGCGCGACCGGACCGTCAGATGCGCCGCCGGTACCGGGGTGCGGCCCTCAACAGGTTCGAACCGGTACCGGCGCAGCAGGATCGACAGGATCAACGGCCCCTCAACCATCGCAAACCCCGCCCCGGTGCAGACGCGCGGCCCGGCCGAAAACGGGATGAACGCCGCACGCTGGCAGGCTTTGCCGTTTTCGGTCGCCCAGCGGGCCGGGTCAAAGCCGTCGGGGTCTTCCCACAGCCGCTCATGGCGGTGCAGATGCCATGGGCTGAGTACGATCTGCGCGCCCTTGGGCACGTCGCGGTCGCGGAAGCGTTCGGGGCATGTGGCCTCGCGCACCATCATCGGCACCGGGGGATAGAGCCGCAGCGCCTCGCGGAACACATCGCGGCTGATGCGCAGTATGGACATGCTGGCAAAGCTGATTTTGTCCTGCGCGCCAGCTTCCTCGGCCACGCGTTCCTGCCAGTCGGGATAGGCGGCCATCAGGTACAGCGCCCACGCCAAGGCCGAAGCGCTGGTTTCGTGCCCGGCCAGAAAGAAAATGGCGACCTGGTCGATCATCTCGTCGGTGTTGAAACTCTGTCCGGTCAGGGGGTCGGGCGTGGTCATGATCTTGGTGGCCAGATCGTCGGGCGCAGTGCCGGAGGCGATCTGCGCGGCCCGCTCGCGGGTCAGGCGGGCGATCAAGGTGCGGATTTCGGCCGCCGCACGGCGGGTCTTGCGCGCGTGGAACCGGGGCACCCAGTCGGGCAGCGGCACGAAAGCCGCAAGGTTCAGCAGCGGTTGCTGCCGCTGATAGGCGCGGAATTTCTCGAACACCTGTGCGGCGATCTCGTGCTCGATCGGCACTGAGAACAGGGTCCGAAAGATCACATCGGCGGCGGCATGGCTGGTGACTTCCTCGATCTCGACCGGTACGCCTGTCTTGTCGCGCAGGCGTTCGGCGCAAGCCTCGGCCGAGGCCAGAATCGCGGGAAAGGTTTGCTTCAGCCGTCCGCCCTCGAAGGCCGGGTCGATGATGCGGCGCTGGCGCTCCCAGGTCGCACCATTGGTCAGGAATACCGATTGGCCCAACAAGGGCCGCAGGCCTTCGCTGATCCGGCCGGATTTCGGGAAATCCTGGGGGCGGTGTTTCAGAACCCGGTCGATCAGTTCGGGCTGGTTGATCAGATAGGACCGGAAGAATGGGGTCCGGAACTCGGCCATCCAGGCGCGGTACAGGCGTTGCGGCTGGGCCGACAGGATGTCACGCCGGAACAGACGCAGGTATTGCCACAGCGATACCTTGTCAGGTCTGACGGGCGGCTTGGGCGGGGTCATGCGCGCACCGTTCGGTATTTGGACACCGCCCGCTCGATCCGCGACTTCGACGGGGCACGCTCGGCGAACCGCGCGCCCAATGTCTGCGGCCCGGCGGTGATGCGGAAATAATCATAGTCGCCCGGCCGGTCGAACGCGCAAAGATACTGGAAATGCAGACGGAAGAACCGCCAGCGCAAAGCTCCCCAGCGTTCGGGCGACAGGGTTTGCGTGAAAGCGGCTGACAGAACCAGCGGCCAGCGTTTGCCAGGCCCGGCAACGCCGCTGACCGCAACCGGATCACACAAGGCAAACGCGCAGCCATCCCCGGGCGCCGAGACATCGACCCATGTCAACTGCTCGGTCTGCGACAGCAGCTGCAGGTCGGCCCGCAACCGATCGGCCCGCGGCAGGAATGACACCATCGGCACCACCTGCCCCAATGTCAGGAAGGACAGGACGGGGCCATCCGGCGGCACATTGCCCCGCCGCAGCAGGTCGGCCAGAACCGAGACCCCCAGATGCGCGCCGGAACTGTGGCCCACCACCAGAACCTCATCGACCGGCGAATGCAGAGCCGCCGCGATAGTGGCACGGAATTCGTCCAACCGGGCCTGCAACTCGGGCGGCGTTTCCCCGCGCAGCCGCGCTGAATAGGCATAGTCGTGCATTAGGTAATAGGCGAACAGACGGTTGTCGATCTTGCGAAACCAGCGCAGGACCACCACCAAAAGCGCCAGCGCTGGCAGAAGCGCCAAAACCCCGACCCACGGGAACAGTAACGCCACGAGGCCCCATCCCAGTGCCACTGCCGCCGCCAGTTGCACCAGCAACATCCCCACTGGATACAGCGCAGCGATCACCGGGCCCTTGCGCAAGCCTACCAGCCGCCACAGCGTGCCGGTCGCAATGTAGACCCACGCCGTGCGCAGCAATTGCCAATAGGTCGCCGGGATCGAGCTGTCCATGCTGTCGCGTACGATGTCGGACCAGACCAGAACCTCGACCTCCGTCTGCACCTCGGCCCCGTCCTGCACCAACCGGACATGCCAGCCATAGGGGCCATCGCCCGTCTTGGCCGAGACCTCCAACTGATACCCGGAAATCCCTGATTGCGTGCGCCCCTCTTTCCGATAGAGTTCGCGATAGCGGCGGGGATGGATCGGATCATAGCCGGGGATATAGAACACCCGGCGTCGTTGTACCCCAGATTGCGGAACCTGACTGCTCATGCCTCTGCCCTTGTTGCGGGCAGGTTAGCGCAGCGATGTGGCCAAGGTAAGGCCCGATCATCGCGGCCGGGCGCCGCGTCAGCCCAGAGTGGCCAGCGCCGGGAATGTTTCCAGCAGCCACCAGCTGAACTGGCTGAACAGGCCCGTCACCAGCATGATGCCGACCACCAGCAACAGGCCACCCATGACCTTTTCGATCGTGCCCATATGCGGCTTCAGCTTGTTCATCACCGACATCGACCGGTTCAGGAACATCGCCGCCAGCAGGAACGGAATGCCCAGGCCTGCGGCATAGACCCCCAACAGCAACGTGCCCCGCGCCACCGAGGCCTCGGACGCGGCCAGCGACAGGATCGCGCCCAGCTGGGGACCGATGCACGGGGTCCAGCCGAATGCGAAGGCCAGCCCAAGGATGTAAGCCCCGAATACCGATCCGCCAGCGTCCCCGGTCTCGACCCGCGCCTCACGGTCCAGGATCGGAATGCGGAACACGTTCAGGAAATGCAGGCCGAAAACGATCACCACCAGACCCGAGGCCTTAGCGAACAGCTCCTGGTTCTGCAGCACGAAGGCGCCAAAGGCCGAGGCCGTGAAGCCTAGCAGCAGGAACACCGTCGACAGCCCCAGCACGAAGAACAGCGCAGACAGGGTCGCCTTGCGCCGGGCCTGCGCCTGATCCTGCATCTCGTGGATGGTCACGCCGCTCATATAGGCCAGATAGGGCGGCACGATCGGCAACACGCAGGGCGACAGAAAGCTGATCAACCCGCCGACCAGCGCGATGAACATGGCGGGCAGCAGCCCCGCGTCGATGATATCGATTCCGAACATGACACTGCAGATAGGGTATCCGAACGGCCGCGTCACGGGGCCATTCGGTCACATCCTCGTGGCTGCATGCTGGACAGAGCGCTTCGCGGCAAATATCTGAGGCACATGACTCATGAAGCCGAAACCCTTGACGCGCTGGGCCTTTTGTGTCCCCTGCCCGTTCTGAAAGCCCGCAAAAGGCTGAAATCCATGCCGGCGGGGTCTATTCTGCGCCTGCTGGCCGATGATCCGGCCGCCGTCGTCGATGTTCCGCATTTCTGCGCGGAATCCGGTCACGAACTTGTTGGGCGACAGGACATGCCCGATCACCAAGTCTATCTGATCCGAAAAAACGCGTGATGCCCTAAGAAAAAAATGGCGGGCCGATTGGCCCGCCTTTTCGTTCAGCTTCCCAGCGACCACCACCCGCGTTTTTTGGGCTTGGCCGGGGCGGGCGCGGGTTGTTCCGTAGCCACTTCAAGGACCGCGCCGCTGTGCGCCTCCTCTGCGGGCTCAGCGGGTGTTTCGGTCGCGTCAACGCCTTGGTCCGCAGGTGATGCATCCGCTTCGGCGGGCGACAGGGCGACGGTTTCGACAGCCTCAACCTGGCTTTCCTCCGAAACGACCGGCTCACTCGGTGCCTCCGCTACTGCGGTATCGGTCTCGTGCTGAACCTCAGCAGTCGGCGTCTCGTTTGACGCCCCCTCATCGGTTACAGCCGGTTCGGACAGAGCCTCCTGCGCCGCCGGAGCATTCTCTCCGGCTTCACTCTCATTGGTCGGCTCAGTGGCTGCCACCTCGGCCTCGGCGGTCTTCTTCCGCCGCGGTGCCCGGCGCCGTTTCGGCTTGGCGGATTTTTCCTCCTCGGCCTTCTCCACCTCGGCTGCTTGTTCCGTCTCGGCAGTCTCGTCCCCTGCACCGTCCTCAGAGGCGGTAACGGCGTCCTCCGACTCTTCCGCCGCAGAATCTTCCGTCACGGTGCCGGATTTGTTCTCGGCCTGGGCGCCCTCGGGCTGCTCGGCATTTCCGCCGTTCTTCTTGCGACGCCGACGACGACGCTTGCGCTTGGGCTTTGCCTCCTCCTCGGACGTCTCCTGAGCGTCGGCATCGTCCACGGCCTCCTCCTCGGAGTCGACCAGATCCATCAACGACGCCGAGGCCGAAACCACCGGCGCCGAGACCTCGGGCACCGCCCGGGTCGCGGTTTTGAACTTCTCCATCGAGAAATCGGGGCTGACCAGATGAACGTCGCCCTCGACCCGGACCGACAAGCCATAGCGGGACTCAATCTGGGCGATGTGCTCGCGTTTCTGGTTCATCAGATAGTTGGCGATGCTGACCGGGCAGCGCACCAGAACCTCGCGCGAGCGGCGGCGGGTGCCTTCTTCCTCGATCTGGCGCAGGATGGCCAGCGCCATGTTGTCGTCCGAGCGGATCAGCCCGGTGCCGTGGCACGACGGGCAAGGCTGCGTGGTTGCCTCGAGCATGCCGGGGCGCAGGCGCTGTCGGCTCATCTCAAGCAGACCAAAGCCCGAAATCCGCCCCACCTGGATCCGCGCACGGTCCGTCTTCAACTTGTCCTTCAGGCGTTTCTCGACGGCCAGGTTGTTCTTGCGCTCGTCCATGTCGATGAAATCGATGACGATCAGACCGGCCAGATCGCGAAGGCGCAGCTGGCGTGCCACTTCCTCGGCGGCCTCGAGGTTGGTCTTGAGCGCGGTTTCCTCGATCGAGCCTTCCTTGGTGGCCCGGCCCGAGTTCACGTCGATGGCCACCAGCGCCTCGGTCACGCCAATCACGATATAGCCGCCCGACTTCAACTGTACCGTCGGGTTGAACATCGAACTCAGGTAGCTTTCCACCTGATAACGCGCGAACAGCGGCAGCTGGTCCTCGTACCGTTTCACGTTCTTGGCGTGCGACGGCATGATCATCTTCATGAAGTCCTTGGCGATGCGGTACCCGGCCTCGCCTTCGACCAGAACCTCGTCGATCTCCCGGTTGTACAGATCCCGGATCGACCGCTTTATCAGGTCCCCTTCCTCGTAGATCTTCGCCGGCGCGATCGACTTGAGTGTCAGCTCGCGGATTTGCTCCCACAACCGCTGCAGGTACTCATAGTCGCGCTTGATCTCGGATTTGGTGCGTTTGGCACCCGCGGTCCGGATGATCAGGCCCGCGCCGCTGGGCACGTCGATCTCCGACGCGATCTCCTTCAGCTTCTTGCGATCCGCGGCGTTGGTGATCTTGCGGCTGATGCCGCCGCCACGCGCGGTGTTGGGCATCAGCACGCAGTAGCGGCCCGCCAGCGATAGATATGTCGTGAGCGCCGCGCCCTTGTTGCCGCGCTCTTCCTTGACGACCTGCACCAGCAGGATCTGGCGCACCTTGATGACTTCCTGGATCTTGTAGCGACGCGGACGCGGCTTGCGCGGCGGCCGTATATCCTCGCTGTCATCGTCATCGGCCACCGACTCGATCGACTCGTCCTTGGCGGCTGCGTCAGGCTTGGCGGGCGCTTCGTCATCTGCGCCGTTCTCACCATCGTCAGCTTCCACCTGACTCGCAGGCGCGTCGGTCTCGGCTTCTGTGTCACCAACCGCGACGGGTTCATCCACCGCCGGTTCATCCGGCTCCTCAACGGGCGTCTCTGCCACCGTCTCCATCGGCGAGGTGCCCTCGGGCACAGGCAGGTCCGCAATGCTCCCATCCACGTCGAGGTCGATGGTTTCCATGCCGGTCGGCTCGCTGGAAACCTCGAGGGTTTCCACCGGGTCATCCGACTTGGCCGACGCCGCCTTGGACCGCGACCGCGAACGGCGCTTCTTCGGACCGCTTTCATCCGCCTCGTCACGCGCCTTCAGCGCCTCGACATAGGCCCGTTCCTCTTCCATCAGCGCTTCGCGGTCGGCGACCGGGATCTGG
Source organism: Ruegeria sp. BHSB172 (assembly GCF_059613165.1). Classification (NCBI taxonomy): domain Bacteria; kingdom Pseudomonadati; phylum Pseudomonadota; class Alphaproteobacteria; order Rhodobacterales; family Roseobacteraceae; genus Ruegeria; species Ruegeria sp. BHSB172. Next base: position 87,078 of record NZ_JBXWRZ010000007.1, on the reverse strand, counting down.
TAGTAATCCGGGTGGATCTCGGAAAACGCCAAGAATCCGTGGCGGTTTCCACCATAATCCACGAAGGCCGCCTGCAGCGAAGGCTCGACGCGCGTGACTTTTGCTAGATAGATATTGCCGGCAAGCTGGCGTTTGTTCTCGGACTCAAAATCAAATTCCTCGACCTTGTTTCCGTCCACCACCACGACGCGGGTCTCTTCCGCGTGGGTGGCATCGATAAGCATTTTCTTTGCCATGTGTCCTTGATGCACCGCACCAAACGCGCTGTCCTGACCTGTCCAGGCGGACAGGCGCATCTGGGGTGGTGTCTTGTCTGGGCGATTTCGGACGGCGCGCGGCAGGGATCGGCAACTCGCCACCCTGCTCGTACACTCAATCGTTGCGCGCGCGTCATCGCGGTTCTTCTCCGACAGGCGCGACCATGCCGCTGCCTGCCCATTATTCCTTTTGCCCGATGAAAGGGCTCAGGTGCTCTACTGCCCATTGCTGGGCACAATCTGCATGCTTCACCCGGAGAGATGGGTCACCATCCGCGGCCAAGCAGCGAAACTCAATGATCCGGGACACGTCAGCCCCAATTCGGGCCGGGTCCGTCCTGACACATTAAAAGCAGTCCTGTGGAAAACACAATGGGCAAACTGCACGGCCCATGTTCAATTGTCGCCTGATCTTCATCTGGCCGCAAATATCCCGGGGGAGAATTGGCCAGAAAGGCCAAGAGGGGGCTGGCCCCTCCCTCACAAATAATCTGCCCGTTGCAGCCCGTATTTGGCCATCTTCTCGTTCAGCGTCCGGCGCGGCAGGCACAATTCCTCCATCACCGAGGCGATCGACCCCTTGTGCCGCCGCATGGTGTTGTCGATCAGCATCCGTTCGAACGCCTCAACGTATTCCTTCAGCGGCTTGCCCTCGGTGGTCATTACCGGCTGCATCTCTTCATGATCGGACATCAGCAGCGACGCGATGGTGCCCGAACCGCGCCGCGACTGCAGAACCGCGCGTTCGGCGATGTTGATCAACTGGCGCACGTTGCCCGGCCATGGGGCCTGCAACAGCTGCGCGGCCTCCTGGGCGCTGACTTGCGGCGCCTCACAACCGTATTCTTCGGCAAACTGCTCGCTTAGCCGGGTGAACAGGGTCAGGATATCCTCGCCCCGCTGCCGCAGCGGCGGCATGGTGATCCGCAGCGCCGCCAGACGATAGAACAGATCGGGCCGCAGCACGTCCTCGCTGGTCTTGCCCGCTTCCTGCAGGTTCGAGATCGCAACGATCCGGGTTTCGGCCGGTGTTCCCTGCTCGTTCATCACGCTCAGCAACCGCGCCTGCAGCGTGTCGCTCAGCGCCTCTATATCCTCCAGCACCAGAGTGCCGCCCCGGGCTTCCTCGATGGCGGGCAGTTGCGTGTCCTCGGGCATCATGGGTCCGAACAGCCGCTTGGCCAGCGCCTCTTCCTCGAGCGCGGCACAGGAGACCAGAACGAATTTCTTGCCCGCCCGGCTTCCCACTGCATGCAGCGCGTGCGCCACGAGGGTCTTGCCGGTGCCGGTTTCGCCGTCGATCAGCACATGCCCGTCGGCCTGGCCCAGGTCCAGAATATCCTCGCGCAGGCGCTCCATCACCGGGCTGGCGCCGATCAGCTTGTTCATGATCTGGGTGCCGCCCGACAGCTCGCGCCGCAGCGCCCGGTTGTCCAGCGTCAGCCGTCGCGCGTTACTGGCGCGTTTGGCCAGTTCCGACATCCGATCGGGGTTGAACGGCTTTTCCAGAAAGTCGAACGCCCCCACCCGCATCGCCTCGACGGCCATCGGCACATCCCCGTGCCCGGTAATCATGATCACCGGCAAGGTGCTGTCGGCGCCCATCAGCTTTTTCAACAGCTGAATGCCATCCATGCCCGGCATCTTGATGTCCGAGATCACGATCCCCGGATAATCCGGCCCCAGAACCTTCAACGCATCTTCGGCGCTGGCGAAGGTCTCGGTGTCGTACCCGGACAGCGCCAACCACTGGCTGATCGACTGGCGCATGTCCTGTTCGTCATCCACGATGGCAATCTTCATGGCCTGTGCCATAGCTAGATCCTCGTCATTCTGCGGCCTCCAGGCCGTCTTGCCCCAAGATGGGCAGTTGCATCTCGAACACCGCGCCGCCGTTCTGGCCGTTGCGCGCGGTCAGCCGTCCGCCATGGTCGTTCACGATACCCGACGAGATGGCAAGCCCCAAGCCGACCCCGTCACCGGCGCGTTTCGTGGTGTAGAAGGGTTCGAACAGGTTCTCGATATTCTCGATCCCATGGCCGTTGTCGCGTACCGCCAGAACGGCGGTTTCGCCCGCGGCCAGTATGATCTCCACCTCGGGCTCCACCACTGTTTTGGTGGCGTCCAGCGCATTGCGCAAGAGGTTCACCATGACCTGCTCCAGCCGCATCCGATCGCCCATCACGATCACCGGCTCTTCAGGCAGGATCTGGCTGATCTTGACGTGGCGCTGACGCAGTTGCGGCTCCATCATCGACAGCGACGAAGCCAGCGCCTCGCCAAGATTCACGGGCGAAAACGCATCCGCCCCTTTGCGAGCGTAAGACTTGAGCTGCCGCGTGATCGCGCCCATCCGCTCGATCAGACCGTCGATGCGGCCAAAGCTGGCCAACGCCTCTTCTGGGCGGTTGCGGCGCAGCAGCAGCCGTGCGCCCGCCAAATAGGTCTTCATCGCCGCCAGCGGCTGGTTCAGCTCGTGACTCACCGCCGCCGACATCTCTCCCAAAGCGGCCAGCTTCGAGCTTTGCGCCAGCGTCTGTTCCGCCACTTCCAGCGTCTTTTCAACCCGTTCCCGCTCGGCGATTTCGCGCTGCAGGCGGGCATTCAATGCGCGAAGCTCCGCCGACTCGCGCTGGAACAGCGCCATGCGAAAAGTCGCCCTGCGGCTAAGCGCATAGAAGGCCAGCGCCAGCAGAATCGCAAAGCCCATGATCTCGAGCGCCAGAACGCTGTTCACTTTTTCGCGGATCGAGGAATAGGTCGTGAACGAGGTCATCTTCCAGCCGCGGAACGGAATCCGCGTCTCCATTCGCATGACCGCTTCGCCCTGCAGGTAGGCGTCGGGCGGCAGTGCCGTCCAGTCGGCGGTGGCCCGTATGGCGCGCTCGATGGCCCCCTGCGGGTGCTGCCGCAACAGCGCCTCCTGCTCGTTCAACCCACGCCACTGAGGTTCGGTCGACAAGATGATCGTGCCAGTGCTGTCGGTCACCATCACGGCATCCGAAATCCCGGCCCAGGCGCTTTCGAATTTCTGCAGGTCCACCTCGACGACGATCACGCCCAGAATCTCGGCGCCGGCTTCAAGCCGCCGCGAATAAACGAAGTGATAGCCCCCGGCCTCACGCGGGATGACCGAGAAAATCGTTGAATTGGACCGGATCGCCTCCACAAAATAGGCCGCGCTGCGGTGCCCTTCGCCCAACCGGTTGCGGTCGGTCGCGGCGACCGCCCGGCCGTCGCGGTCCAACAGCATCAGCGACGCCGCGCCGATTTCCTCGACGAAGGACAGCAGGCGTTGCGTCGACAACGAGAAATCGCCCGACTGCAAGGCCGAGATCAACGTCGGATCCCGCGCCAGCAACTGCGGCACGATGGCGTTGCGGCGCAGCTCGCTCAGCAGGTTGCCGGAATACAGCGTCAGCCGCAGTTCAGCCCGATTGCGGGTGGATTCGGTGAACCGGTCGGTCAGCAGGCTGTTGGTGACCCACACGGTCGCGGCCGCGGCCAGCAACAGGCCGAATACCGCCAGCCGCAACCGCCACCCCAGCGGGGCGACGCTGCCGAAGATCGATTTCCAGCCTTTTTGCGCGTCGGATGTCATGAGCCGAGGCTACGCGCCGATGCACCTGACCTCAAGTCACGCAGGCGTCAGCACCCCCGACAATGCGCGGAAGAGCGCCACCCCGTCGGTGCCGCCATGCGCAGGATCCGCCGCCCTTTCGGGATGGGGCATCATACCCAGCACGCGCCGGTTGTGCGACAGGATGCCGGCAATATCACCACGCGAGCCGTTCGGATTGTCGACATAGGTAAACGCGATTCGGTCTTCGTCTCGGAGGCGGCTGACGGTGTCGTCATCGGCAAAATAGTTGCCGTCGTGATGCGCGATCGGAATGCGGATCACGTCGCCGGCGTCATAGCCCTGAGTAAAGGCGCTGTCGGCGGTCTCGACCTTCAATTCCACCGTGCGGCAGATGTATTTCAACCCGGCATTTCGCAGCAGCGCGCCTGGCAGAATGCCGGTCTCGGTCAGAATCTGGAACCCGTTGCAGATGCCGACGGCATAGCCGCCGCGTTCGGTATGTTCGACCACGGCCTTGCAGATCGGCGATTGCGCGGCGATCGCGCCGCAGCGCAGGTAGTCGCCATAGGAAAAACCGCCCGGAACGCCCACGATGTCCACGCCCTGCGGCAGTTGGGCATCCTTGTGCCAGACCATGTCGACCTGAAACCCGACCTGTTCGAAGGCAACGGCAAGATCCCGGTCACAGTTGGACCCGGGAAACACGACAACGGCAGCGCGCATGGCAAACCCTCCTTGGGGAAACGGCTGGAAAACTCAGACCAGTTCGATCTCGTAACGTTCGATGACCGTGTTGGCCAACAGCTTTTCGCACATCTCGGCCACGTCGGCCTCGGTTGCGCCCTCGGCCAGTTCAAGGTCGATCACCTTGCCCTGACGCACGCCTTCGACCTTGTCGAACCCCAGGGCGCCCAGGGCATGGCGCACGGCCTCGCCCTGCGGGTCCAGAACCCCGTTTTTCAGCATAACGTGCACTCGTGCCTTCATCTCAGGTCGTCCTCTGGTTCACTTGCGAAACCGTGTGGCCTCGCCATTTCCAAATCCTTGTTGCCGCTGCCCCTGGTTGGGCCCCGGCGTCAGTTGATCAGCGTGGGTTTTGTCACGTTGCTTTTGGGCAGAACTCCCAGCCGCCGCGCAACTTCTGAATAGGCGTCGGTCAGGCTGCCCAGATCGCGGCGGAACACGTCCTTGTCCAGCTTTTGCCCTGTCTCGATGTCCCACAGGCGGCAGCTGTCGGGGCTGATCTCATCCGCGACGATCAGGCGCTGGAAGTCACCCTCGTAGACACGACCGATCTCGATCTTGAAGTCGACCAGTCGGATACCCACCGCCAGCATCACGCCGCTCATGAAGTCGTTCACCCGCAGCGCCAAGCTGAGGATGTCGTCCATGTCCTGCTGGCTGGCCCAGCCAAAGGCGGCGATGTGTTCCTCGGTCACCAGCGGATCACCCAGCGAATCGTCCTTGTAGCAATACTCGACGATCGGACGCGGCAGCTGCGTGCCCTCGGCAATACCCAGCCTTTTCGACAACGACCCGGCGGCATAGTTGCGGACGATCACCTCCAGCGGGATGATCTCGCAGCTGCGCACCAGTTGTTCGCGCATGTTCAGGCGGCGGATAAAGTGGGTCGGCACGCCGATCTGGTTCAGGCCGGACATGAAGAATTCGCTCAGGCGGTTGTTCAGGACCCCTTTGCCGTCGATCACGTCCTTCTTTTCGGCGTTGAACGCGGTGGCATCATCCTTGAAATACTGCACGATCGTGCCCGGTTCGGGGCCTTCATACAGGATTTTGGCCTTGCCTTCGTAAATCTTCTTGCGACGCGCCATGTGCGACCTTTCCAGCGTGGGGCGAGGGAATGAGTCCCTGCGCTCTGGCGCTCTCATAGTGCAAGCCCCCCTTTCCCGCAAGTTCATGCATCCGAGAGGCTTTGATGCAGCGCAAATACCTTGCACCCGACCGCGCGTATGGTCATATCATCATCAAACGCAACACTACCCGAAGAGGCCCGACACCGATGACCACGTTCGACGACCGCGAAAACGCCTTTGAAGCAAAATTCGCCCATGACGAAGAAATGCAGTTCAAGGCGCAAGCCCGTTGCAACAAGTTGCTGGGCCTGTGGGCTGCTGAAAAACTGGGCAAAAGTGGCGATGAGGCCGCCGAGTACGCAAAATCCGTGGTAATCGCCGATTTCGAAGAAGCCGGCCACGAAGACGTGGTGCGCAAAGTCGCCGCCGATCTGGGCGATCTGTCCAGCCCCGAGGAAATCCGCGCCAAGATGGCGGAACTGCTGCCAGTGGCCAAAGCTCAGGTGATGAGCGAAGCCAACTGAGGCACGCCGCCCACCTCATGATCTTCATGAGTATTATGAATTTGATTTGACGTCCCGGTCATGCGACACGGGGCGTCTAAATTTTTGGCCCTCGGGGCCACAACTCCGGACATCTCCAATGACCAATGCGCTGACCAGACTGCTGGAAACGAAGGACGCCATTCTTGCTGACGGCGCCACCGGAACGAACCTGTTCAACATGGGGCTGCAATCGGGTGACGCGCCCGAGCTGTGGAACACCGACCAGCCCGACAAGATCCGCGCCCTGTATCAGGGGTCGGTGGATGCAGGCAGTGACCTGTTCCTGACCAATACATTCGGCGGAACCGCTGCACGTCTGAAATTGCATGATGCGCATACCCGCGTGGCCGAGCTGAACCGCATCGGCGCCGAACTGGCGCGCGAGGTGGCGGATTCCGCCGGGCGTCCGGTCGTGGTTGCAGGATCGGTCGGCCCGACCGGCGAAATCCTGGAACCAGTGGGCAGCCTGACCCATGCCGAGGCGGTTGAGATGTTCCATGAACAGGCCGAGGCGTTGAAAGCCGGCGGCGTCGACGTGCTGTGGCTGGAGACCATCAGCGCCCCCGAGGAATTCCGCGCCGCGGCCGAGGCCTTTGCCCTGGCCGACATGCCTTGGTGTGGCACCATGAGCTTTGACACCGCCGGGCGCACCATGATGGGCGTCACCTCGGCCGATCTGGCGCAGCTGGTCGAAACCTTGCCCAACCCGCCGATCGCCTTTGGCGCAAACTGCGGAACCGGCGCTTCAGACATTCTACGCACAGTTTTGGGTTTTGTTGCTCAGGGAACCGAACGCCCCCTGATCTCCAAGGGCAATGCGGGCATTCCGAAATATGTCGATGGCCACATCCACTATGACGGCACGCCCGAGCTGATGGGCCGTTACGCCGCCATGGCGCGCGACGCCGGGGCTACCATAATTGGCGGCTGCTGCGGGACCATGCCCGAACACCTGCGCGAAATGCGCAAGGCGCTGGACACCACGCCAGGCGGCGCGCGTCCGACACTGGACCAGATCACCGATGCGCTGGGACCGTTCTCGTCCGCCAGTGACGGAACCGGCGACGAGGCTACGCCCGAACGGCGCACACGCCGGCGCCGCCGGGCCTGAAGGTCAGCGTCCCTCGAACCGGGGGACGCGTTTTTCCAAAAAAGCCACCACGCCTTCGGCAAAGTCCCGTGTGCGCCCGCATTCGCCCTGCAGATGGGCCTCGACCTGCAGCTGCTGTTCCAGCGAATTTTCCCACGTGCCGCGGATCGCCTTCTTGATCGCGCCGAAACCTGCGGTCGGACCCTTGGCCAGATACTCGGCGCGCTTGCGCCAATGGGCCTCGAATGCGTCATCTGCCACGGCTTCGTAGATCAGGCCCCAGTCATCGGCCTGACGGGCGCTGATCTTGTCAGCGAACAGTGCCGCCCCCATCGCTTTGGCCATCCCCATCTGGCGCGGCATGAACCAGGTACCGCCGGCATCGGGCAACAGACCGATCTTGGCGAATGCCTGCAGAAAATAAGCGCTTTCGGTCGCGATCGTCACATCGGCACACAGCGCCAGGTTGGCCCCGGCCCCGGCAGCCGGACCGTTGACGGCGGCGATCGTCGGGACCGGGCAATCCCAGATTGCCTTCAGCATCGGCTCGTATTCGTCCCGCAGCGTGCCTTCCAGGTCGATCTTGCCGGTGCTCGAGGCATCGCCCAGATCCTGGCCGGAACAAAAGGCCTGCCCCGCCCCGGTCACGACCACGGCCCGCGCGTCATGGGCTGCCTGTTTCATCGCGTGGGTGATCTCGGCCCGCATCTGGGTTGTCAGCGCGTTCATCTTGTCGGGCCGGTTCAGCGTCAGCACCGCCAGACCGTCCGTGATGTTCAAAAGCACCGTTTCGTATTCCATGAAGTCCTCACCTGGCACAGATTTTCCCGAACCCTGACGCAATTGCCCGGCAAGGGAAAGTCAAACCACGCGTCAGTCTTCCAGAATACGGCGCAGCCGCTCCTGCTCTTCCTCGCTCAGAGCGTCGGTTTCGGCCGTTGCGGCGCTGCGGGCGCGGCCGCGCAGGAAACTCCAGCCCATGATTGCCGCGATCAGCAACATGATCGGCCCGGCCAGCCACAGCAGCAGGTTCACACCCGTGGTCTTGGGCTTGAGCAGAACATATTCGCCATAGCGGTCCACGATGAAGTCAACCGCCTCTTCGTCCGTATCGCCGGCCACCAACCGTTCCCGAACCAGCAGGCGCAGGTCGCGCGCCAGTTCGGCGTTGCTTTCGTCGATGCTTTCGTTGCGGCAGACCAGACATCGCAGCCCGGCGCTGATCTCACGCGCGCGCTGTTCCAGAACCGGATCGTCCAGCACTTCGTCCGGCTGCACCGCCAGCACGGGCGTGGCCAGCAACATCAGAACAAGGATCAGGCGTTTCATTCCGCTGCAACTCCTGCGGGCATGTTTTTGCGCGCCCCCGCCGCCACGCGGAACCGGCGGTCGGACAGGCTGAGCAGCCCACCCAAGGCCATCAGGATGCAGCCCCCCCAGATCCAATTTGCCAGAGGCTTGATATACGTCCGAATGACCCAGCCGCCGTCATCCTGCTGGTCGCCGATCACAACATAGACGTCACGCAGAAAGCGGTAGTCGATCGCCGCTTCAGTGGTGGGCATCGCCGCCACCGGATAAGTGCGTTTTTCGGGGTTCAGGGTTGCGACGGTTCGGCCATCTTTTTCCACGAGGACATCCGCCATGGTCGAGAAATAGTTCGGGCCCTCGACCTCGCGCACCCCCTGCAGGGTGAAGGCAAACCCTCCGACCTCGAATGTCTCGCCCACACGGGCGACGCGGATGTCTTCGACCTCCCAAGCGGTCAGGCCGGCGATGGCGAACATCGTGATGCCCAGCCCGGTGTGGGCCACAGCCTTGCCCCAATCTGCCCCCGGTAGACGCATCAGGCGCGCCACGCTGCCCTTGCGGCCCGTTCGGCTCCACAGGTCGACGATGGCGCCAAAGGTGATCCAGGCGCCCAGGAACAACCCCACAGGCCCCAGCGCGCTGCGCCCCGTCTGTACCACCCAGACGAGGATGGCCAGCGACACAGCCAGAACGAAGGCATAGCGCAACTGCCACGCAACCCGGCCCAGCTTGCCCCGCTTCCACGGCAGCATAGCGCCCAGGGGCAGCACGATCCCCAATACCACCATGAACGGCGTGAACGCGGCGTCAAAGAACGGCGGCCCCACCGACAGTTTCCGGTCGAACATCATCTCGGCCAGCATCGGCCACATGGTGCCAACGAACACGACAAAGCTGCTGACGGCCAGCAGGATGTTGTTCAGCACCAGCGCGCTTTCGCGGCTGACCATGCCGAACACCCCTTTGGCCTCCATCGCCTGCGCCCGCGCGGCGAACAAGGTCAGCGCGCCGCCGACGAAGACCACAAGGATCAAGAGGATGAACACCCCGCGCTCGGGGTCATTGGCGAAGGCATGGACCGACGTTAGAAGGCCCGAGCGCACGATGAAGGTTCCGATAAGCGAGAAACCAAAGGCGATGATGGCCAGCAGGATGGTCCAGCTTTTCAGCGCCTCGCGCTTTTCGACCACGATAGCCGAATGCAGCAGCGCGGCGGCCAGCAGCCAAGGCATGAACGAGGCATTCTCGACCGGGTCCCAGAACCAGAAACCGCCCCAACCCAACTCGTAATAGGCCCACCAGGACCCCAGCGCGATGCCAATGGTCAGGAAGATCCACGCCGCCAGCGTCCACGGCCGCACCCAACGGCCCCACGCGGCGTCGATGCGCCCCTCGATCAGGGCCGCGACCGCAAAGCTGAACGCCATGCTTAGCCCCACATAGCCCAAGTACAGGAATGGCGGATGGAAGGCCAGCCCCGGATCCTGCAGCAGCGGGTTCAGGTCGCGCCCGTCAAACGGGGCCACGGGCAGCCGGTCGAACGGGTTCGAAGTGAACAGGATGAAGGCATAGAATGCCACGCCGATGGCCCCCTGCACCGCCAACACCCGCGCCTTCAGCGTAGGCGGCAGGCCGCCGCCAAAAAAGGCCGCCATGGCGCCAAAGATCGCAACGATCAGCACCCACAACAGCATCGAGCCCTCATGGTTGCCCCAAGTGCCGCTGAGTTTGTACAGCATCGGTTTGGCCGAATGGCTGTTCTCGACCACGATCCGCAATGAAAAGTCCGACGTCGCGAAGGCCCAGACCAACGCGCCGAAGGCGAACCCGGCCAGCAGAAATTGCGACACCGCGGCCGGTTCGGCGAAAAACATCCACGAAGGCCACCGCTTTGCCGCGCCGATCAACGGCACGACACTTTGCGCAATGGCCACCAGAAAGGCGAGGATAAGGGCGAAATGTCCAAGCTCGGTAATCATGCGCCCGGTATACCCTCGCCCCGTGCCGAGCGCCAATCACTTTCGCCGCCCTTACTCGCACATAGTGTCGCGCCTCAGGCCCGCAGACGCCGCCAGTCGTCCAGCGCCGGGTTGGGGTCCGGGGCGGTCAGTTGGGCCGTCAGTTCCGCATCCGTGCCCGGGTCGGCTGCGCCGGGGCTGTCCGCCCGCATCTGGCGCAGCGTCTGCAGGTTGGCCATCACCTGCGGCGCGCGCATCATCGTGACCGAGATGTCGCGTTGCAGATCCTGCACCTTGGCCTGATGCCGCGCCCCGAAATAGAAGGACACGATCACGCCCAGTAGCCACCACAGCGGCTCGGGCACCAGCGCGATGCCCTGCATCCGCGCCGCAAACCACAACGGATCGACCATCGCCGCAACGAACAGCCCCAGCGTGCCCAAGGCCAGCGCCGGGCGTGGAAGCCGGTTCAGCCCGTCCATGAACCGGTCGAATCCGCCTTTGCTCGGCACCGCAAATTCGGCGCCGAACTGGCTCATGGCCTGCCCGCGCATCTCGACGTCGCGCACGGCGCCGGCCTCGGCATTTTCTCGGAAAACTTCGGCTGTTTCGCGCACCACGTTGCGTCCGCCCCCGAACAGCAGATCGAAAATTCCCACAATCAACCCCATATTGCGACCCTTTCGTGAAACTCCGATTCACTCAGATGGTAGGACGGAGACAGAAACGCCTCGGCCCGACGGATCCATCCGCCCTTGCCGCCGGTCCGGCTACGCACATATTTGCGCGAGGCCGGTCGCCGGTCGGCCAGCCGGAAATAATAGTTCCGCCGCGCCACCCCGTAGGCATCGCGCAGCGCCATCGGATCGGGTACGGCGGCCTGCGCGCAAGCCGCGGCGGTCTGTAGCCCCATCACCCCGTCAACGATCACCGCGAACCCCATCTGCACCAGCAGGCGCTGCAGAATGCGTACGGACTGGGCCCCAGCGTTGACATACATGTCGAACAGCGACGGCTGCAGCGCCTCGGGGGCAAGCCCAAGCCGGGGTTTCCGGAAAAAATGCGCGATGAATATCTCGACCGCCTGTTCCCGGCTCAGCGCCATCACGTCGCGCCGGTCAACCACGCCATCATCCGTCAGGTCGACCCCAAGGCGGCGCATCGTGTGGATGGTGACGCCGTATTTCGTGGCCCCGCCCGGGTCATCCGGGTCATCGACGAACCCACCTTCGCGGGCCACGATCTCCCACGCGATCTGCCGAACCGTCTGCATGCTGCACCTCTGTGTTCTCGTGCAGCCAAAACTCGGCCAAAAGATTTAATGGCTCGAAACGACAGCGGGCGTTGCCCGGCCCTACCGCGCAACGCCCGCCTCGATCAACCACCGTGCGGCAGTGCCAGGATCAGCTCTCGCCGGCCTCCTTGTATACACCCTGCTCTTTCAGGGCGTCCATGACCTCTTTGGGCATGTAAGTCTCGTCGTGTTTCGCGAGGATTTCGGTAGCCTGGAAAACGCCGTCGACATAGCTGCCGGTGCCGACCATGCCCTGGCCCTCGGAAAACAGGTCAGGCAGCACTCCGGTGAACGACACCGGAACGCTTTCACCGCCATCGGTCACGACAAAGCGCACCGTCTCGCCCTGCCCGCGCACGATTGACCCTTCTTCGACCAGCCCGCCGATGCGGAACACCTCGTTCGGCGCCGGCGGTTCGGCGATCACCTGGCTGGGCGAGCGGAAATAGTTGATCCCGTCTCGCATTGCATAACCGATCAGGCCCGTCGCCAGGGCCAAGGCGACGAAAGCCAACAGAATGATCTGTACACGACGACGTTTCTTCAGCGTCTTCATCTCGCCCTCATGGGAACAGTGGGGCCATCATCAGCCCCGTCGTTTCAGGTTCACCTAACATCAGGTTTGCGTTCTGCAAGGCCTGCCCACTGCTACCTTTTGTCAGGTTATCCAGCGCCGCGATCACGATGGCACGGCGTTCGATCCTGTCAGCAACGACGCCTATGTGACAGAAGTTCGACCCGCGCACATGGTGGGTCGAAGGCGTCTCACCAAAAGGCAGCATGTGGATGAAGGGCTCGTCCGCATAAGTCGCACACAGCGTTTCATATACGCTCTGCGGGTCGCCCTTTACATACGAGGTCGCCAGAATGCCCCGGTTCGCGGGGATCAGGTGCGGCGTAAACTGGATGTGAACCGCACGGCCGGCCAGCTTCGAGAACTCCTGATCGAACTCGCCCAGATGCCTGTGGGTCCCGCCGACGGCATAGGCGTTGGTGCCTTCGCTCAGCTCGGCGTGCAGAATGTTCTCTTTCAACGCCCGCCCTGCCCCTGAGACAGCGCATTTCAGATCAAGAATGATGTCATCCAAATCGATCACCCCGGCCGAGATCAGCGGCCGCAGCACATATTGCCCCGTCGCCGCGTTGCACCCGGTGCCTGCAACCAGCCGGGCGGTGCGGATCTCGTCGCGGTAGAACTCTGTCAGGCCGTAGACAGCCTCGGCCTGCTGTTCCAACGCGACATGCGGGTTGCCATACCATTTCTCGTATTCCGCCGGATCGCTCAGCCGGAAATCCGCCGACAAATCAACGACTTTCAGGTCAGAGGGCAACTCGCGGATCACTTCCTGGCTGGTCTTGTGCGGCAGCGCGCAAAAGCACAGGTCGATCTGGCCAAAGTCTATTTCCGAGATCTTGCACAGGCGCGGCAGGTCCAGATGGCGCAGATGCGGAAACACCTCGGCCATGGTCTGCCCGGCCTTGCGCTCGGCCGCCAGAGCGGTGATTTCCATGTTCGGGTGTTCGGCGATCAGCCGCACCAGTTCGGCACCGGTATAGCCCGAAGCGCCCAAGATTGCGATTTTGTGGGTCATGTCAGACCTCGTTCCTTAATGTGTCACGACTGGCAACCATCGCATGGACGGTTCCCCCGAATAAATCCGCGCGCCGCCCCGGTCCTTGACCGAAGTCAGGCGGCCTGAAAGGTGATTTGTCGTCGCAGAAACTGCGTTGCCCGGTCGCTGACCTTCTTGGGATCGCCCGTGGTCAGGAACCCGGCCTCACCGGTGCCCAGCATGCCGGGGTGCCGCTTCAGATAGTCGGCAAGGCTTTCGGCAACCAGGTCACCCTGGCTGAACACCTGCACGTCCGGCCCCAAGGCCGCCTGAAAGGCCTCGGCCATCAGCGGGTAGTGCGTGCAGCCCAGAATCGCAGCCTGCGGATGGGGCATCTTTCGCTTCAGCGCGTCCACATGGCTCCGCACCAGGGCCTCGGCCAGGATCATGTCGCCTTCTTCGATGGCATCGACCACGCCACCACAGGCCTGCGCCTCGACATCCACGCCGATGGCGCGGAACGCAAGTTCACGCTGGAACGCACGGCTGGCCACGGTCGCCGGCGTGGCGAACAGGGCCACGTGCTTGACCGCCACTTCGCGCGGGGGGCTGTTGTCGCCCCACTGGCGCTCGGTCAGTGCTTCGATCAGCGGGACGAACACACCCAGAACACGCTTGCCCTTGGGCACGCCCTCTTCCTGCATCCGCCGCAGCGCCGCGGCGCTTGCCGTATTGCAGGCCAGTATCACCAGATCGCAGCCGCGCGACCACAGGTCCTGCACCGCGTTTCGGGTCAGGTTGTAGATATCCTCGGCGTCGCGCACGCCATAAGGCGCGTGCGCGCTGTCTGCGTAATATAGGAAATCCACCTCCGGCAGACGTGTCTGCGCGGCGTTCAGGACGGTCAGCCCGCCCAATCCGGAATCAAAGATGCCTACTGCCATTTGCCCCTTCAGGCGCGATGCCGTTCATCGAATTCATAGCCATAGTCATACGACTTCAGCGGCTTCGGAGACAGCTCATACGTGGCTTTGCGCAAGAAATCCATCATCTTGCGCGTATCGCCGGCCAATGGGTCTAGTACGTCGCGGCCGATGGGCTGCCCCACGACCACATCAACCGGGGTATCGACTCGCTTTTTGAACTCTTTGATCAGCAACCCCATGCGCAACGTGACATGCAAATGGCTGGCGATCTGGAACAGGCGCGAAGTGTGGCCATCAAAGAACAAAGGCACCACGTTGGCGTTCGACTTGGCCACCATCCGCGCGGTGAAACCGCGCCAGCCCGGGTCCATCGGGTGCGCGAACGGCCGGGCTGCCGTGCTGACCGTACCGCCGGGAAAAATCCCGATTGCGCCACCCTGTCCCAGATAATCCAAGGCGGTTTTGCGAGTCTGCAGGTTCAGCCGCATCGCCTCTTTGCTCTGATCGAAGGATATCGGCAGGATAATGCGGTTCAGGTCCTCGGCCTTGTGGAACACATGATTGGCCAGAATCCGGAAATCTCCACGGGTCTGGGACAGCACATGCCCCATCATCAATCCATCCAGGATCCCGTAAGGATGGTTGGCGATCAGGATCAGCGGGCCGTCCTTGGGGATGTTGGACAGCGCCCCGCCCACCACATTCAGGCTCAGCCCGTAGCGTTCGACCATGACCGACCAGAAATCGCGGCCATTGGCGACCTCTCGCTCGTAACCATCCGCGCGCCGGATCAGGCGCAGCCGACCGGTCGTGTTCTCCATCAGTTTGATGACCATGCGCCCACCCCGCGTTTCAGCAGAATGGGCGTAGGAAATATCCCGAGCGACTTGGCGACGTGATTTCATCACGGGTCTCCGGTGTGGCCGTCACGGGACGGCGCGGACACTGATCCTACCGCGCCTCCGTGACACCGATGTGACGTTACTCGGCCGCGGCCCGCGTCTCGGTCCCTCCCTGCCGGATCACGGCTAGAAGTTCCTCACGCCGCTTGGCGGCCTTGGCTTCGTTGGCGGCCAATACCGGACCGAAACCGCGGATGTCCAGCGGCAACCGCGCCAGCGCGACAATCGCATCGCGGGTGTTGTCATCCAGCTTGGGCAGGACCTCTTTCATGTCCTTCTCGTACTGACGGATCAAGGCCCGCTCCATCCGGCGCTCGGCGGTATAACCGAAGATGTCCAGCGGCGTGCCACGCAGCCCCTTAAGCTTGGCCAGAAACTTCATCGGCCCCAGCAGCCATTCGCCGAATTGCCGTTTGCGAGGACGCCCGTCCGACCCTTTGCCACCCAGAATCGGCGGCGCCAGGTGGAAGGTCATCTTGAAATCGCCGTCAAATTCGGCGGCGGCCTTGTCGCGGCTGTCCAGCAGCAGGCGGGCCACTTCATATTCGTCCTTGTAAGACAATAGCTTGTGATAGCCACGCGCGACGGCATCCCGGACCTTCGGGTCTTCGATCGACTCGACCAGCTTGAGATAGCGCCTGGACAACCGTTTGCCCTGATAGGTCACAAGATGATCGGAGCGGAAGGCGATGGCCTGCTCGGGCGTCTTGGGCAACTCGGTCACCGTGGGGGCCACGATGCGCGCCACTTCCTCGGGGTGAAGAACCGCCCATCGGCCGACCTCGAAGGCGCGCTTGTTGCGCTCGACCGCGGCGCCGTTCAGCTCGATCGCGGTCATGATCGCCTCATGGCTGACCGGCAGCAGACCGCGCTGCCACGCCGCCCCGAACACCATCATGTTGGAATAGATCGAGTCGCCCATCACCGCGCGTGCCAGCTCGGTCGCGTCGAACAGGGCCAGCCCGTCCTTCAGCCGCGCCTCGAGCGCCAGTTCCAGCCGGTCGACCGGAATGTGGAACTCGGTGTTGCGGGTGAAATCGCCAGTGATGATCTCGTGGCTGTTGACCACCGCGCCGGTCTGACCAGTGCGCGTCAGCCCCAGCGTCTTGGCCCCGGCCGACACCACGAGGTCGCCGCCGATCAGCGCATGCGCCTCGCCGGTGGCCACGCGAATGGCGCTGATGTCCTCGGGCTTGTTGGCCAGGCGACAGTGGATATGCACCGCGCCCCCCTTCTGCGCCAACCCGGCCATTTCCATCATGCCCGCGCCTTTGCCGTCGATCTGCGCGGCCTGCGCCAGAACCGCCCCGATGGTCACGACTCCGGTGCCGCCGACGCCCGTGATGACCACGTTATGCGTGCCCTCGATCTGCGGCAGAACCGGCTGCGGCAGATGGGGGATGTCGATCTCGGTGGTGGCTTCCTTGCGTATCTTGGCACCTTCCAGCGTGACGAAGGACGGACAGAACCCGTTGAGGCACGAGAAATCCTTGTTGCAGCTGGACTGGTCGATCGCCCGCTTGCGTCCCAGCTCGGTTTCCTTAGGCACGATCGAGACACAGTTCGACTGCACCCCGCAATCGCCGCAGCCTTCGCAGATGTCCGAGTTGATGAAGACACGCTTGTTCGGGTCCGGGAAGGTGCCGCGCTTGCGGCGGCGGCGTTTCTCGGCGGCGCAGGTCTGGACGTAGACGATGACCGACACGCCTTCGATCTCGCGGAACTTGTTCTGAACCGCCATCAGCTCGGCCCGTTCGTGGATTTCCACGTCGCCGGGCAGCGCCTTGAAGTTCACGTCTTCCTTCTCGTCATAGACGACGGCCACATACTGGACGCCCATGGCCTTGACCTCGCGCACAATGCGCTCGGCGGTCAAATGGCCCTCGTTCTCCTGCCCGCCGGTCATGGCGACCGCATCGTTGAACAGGATCTTGAAGGTGATGTTGGTTCCGGCCGCCAGCGCCGCCCGGATCGCCTGAACGCCCGAATGGTTGTAAGTGCCATCGCCCAGGTTCTGGAACACGTGTTTCGTAGTCGAGAACGGCGCCTCACCGATCCAGTTGGCGCCTTCGCCGCCCATCTGGGTAAAGCCGGTGGTCTCTCGATCCATCCACTGCACCATGTAGTGACAGCCGATCCCGGCGTAGGCCCGGCTACCTTCGGGCACCTTGGTCGAGCTATTGTGCGGACAGCCCGAGCAGAAATAGGGCAGCCGCGTCGCGATCTCCTGCGCGTTGTCGTTGCGGCGGGCCTCATGCAGGCTGGCCAGCCCTGCGCGGATCCCGTCGGTTTCGCGACCTTCCTCGATTAGGATCTCGCCCAGCTTCTCGGCGATCATGATCGGATCAAGCGCCCCACGTGTCGGGAACAGCTCTTCGCGGTGCAGCGTGCCTGCCCCGCCCTTGTACCAGCCGTACACACGACGTCCGCGACGGTCATCAAAGATCGCCTCTTTGACCTGCACCTCGATCAGTTTGCGCTTTTCTTCGACGATGATGATCAGGTCCAGGCCCTCGGCCCAGTCATGGAACCCCTTCATGTCCAGCGGGAAGGTCTGGCCGATCTTGTAGGTGGTGATACCCAGCCGTTCGGCCTCGGCCTCGTCGATGTTCAGCAGCGACATGGCGTGCACCAGGTCCAGCCAGTTCTTGCCCGCCGCGGCAATGCCGATCTTGGCCCCGGGCTTGCCCCAGACCCGCCGGTCCATCCGGTTGGCGTGCGAGAACACTTCGGCCGCGAACCGCTTGTAGTCGATGATCCGCGCCTCCTGCAGGTGCGGCGTGTCGCCCAGACGGATGTTCAGCCCGCCCTCGGGCATGTCGAATTCCGGCGTCACCAGCTGCATCCTGTCGGGCCGGCCATCCACGACCGAGGTCACCTCGATCGTATCCTTCATCGTCTTGAGCCCGACCCAGACCCCGGCAAACCGGCTGAGCGCAAAGCCGTAGATTCCATAGTCGAGGATTTCCTGCACCCCGGCCGGGCTGACCACGGGCATGTACATGTCGACCATCGACCATTCAGATTGGTGCAGCACGGTCGAGCTTTCGCCGGTGTGGTCGTCACCCATCGCCATCAGAACGCCGCCGTGCTTGGCGGTTCCGGCCATGTTGGCGTGACGCATGACGTCGCCCGACCGGTCCACACCCGGCCCCTTGCCGTACCATAGGCCGAACACGCCGTCATACTTTCCATCGCCGCGCAGACCCGCCTGCTGGCTGCCCCACAGCGCCGTCGCGGCCAGGTCCTCGTTCAGGCCGTACTGGAACACCACGTCGTTTTCGGCCAGCTGCTTCTGCGCACGAGACATCTGCAGGTCGACCGCCCCCAAAGGCGAACCCCGGTAACCAGTGACCAGACCGGCAGTATTGAGGCCCGCCGCCCGGTCGCGTTCCTTCTGCATCAGCATCAGGCGCACCAGCGCCTGCGTGCCGTTCAGCAGAACCGGGCTTTTGGTCAGATCGAAACGGTCGTTGAGCGAAATCTTTGGCTGACTCATCAGACGCCTCCCCACGTCGGAACAGTGTGCTGCATTTGCCATCATTTTAGGTCACAATTTCTGACCTGTATAGGAAAATCCCCCTGCAGCTTAACGATTTCCGCCTTTGAATGTGGAACTTGCTACCTCTTTCATATAGGTCTGCGAAATCATAACGAAAGTTGCGACGATGAATTGGGACAAGCTCAGAATCTTTCACGCGGTGGCGGATGCCGGCAGCCTCACGCATGCCGGCGACAAGCTGAACCTGTCCCAATCCGCCGTCAGCCGCCAGATTCGTGCCTTGGAAGAGGCGTTGGGCGCCACGCTGTTTCATCGCCACGCGCGCGGCCTGATTCTGACCGAACAGGGCGAGCTTCTGTTCGATGCCACCACCGCCATGTCCAAGCGGCTGGAAACTGCCGCCGCCCGCATCCGCGACAGCGAAGAAGAGGTGTTTGGCGTCCTGCGCGTCACCACCACATTCGGCTTCGGCACGCTGTGGCTCGCCCCACGCCTGCCGAAACTGTACGAACAATACCCCGATCTCAACATCGATTTGATGCTGGAAGAGCGCGTCCTCGACCTGCCCATGCGCGAGGCCGATGTCGCGATCCGCATGAAGGAACCCAGCCAGGCCGATCTGGTGCGCAAACGCCTGATGACCGTTCGGATGATGCTCTATGCAACGCCTGAATACCTCGAGATGCACGGCGGAGCGCCACAAACGCTGGAAGACATTTCCAAGCACCGTCTGATTTGCCAGACACCCTCGGCCCCGCAAGTTGGCGTCGGAGCCACGATGGTCAGCCATCTTATGACGTATGAGCCCAGCTCGTTGCTGACCGTAAACAACTATTTCGGCGTCCTTCAAGGTGTGCTGAACAACCTTGGCATTGGTGTTTTGCCTGACTACGTAACCGAAGATTTTCCCAACTTGGTTCCAATTCTGTCGGATATCGAAACCGCCGAGGTGCCTGTCTATCTGGCGTATCCCGAGGAACTACGTCACTCGAAACGGGTCGCGGCTTTCCGCGACTTCGTGCAGGAGGAGATCATCGCGCACCGCAAGCATCTGAAAGAGCTGGGAAAGCTTTAGCCATGCACGAATCGCATAGCGGCCATGAGGGTTCACGTGCAAAAAATTCTTGATCGTTCACAAACTGATCCCTAAATGACCACGCGAAGGCGATGATGCTGAAACGCTCATCATCTTCATACCTCCCTGTTGGACTACGGCCGAGCTTAGTGCTCGGCCTTTTTTTTTCATCAACACCGCATCCGGTCGCGTTTTGTTTGTAAAATGCGCTCTGCGCTGCCTATGATCGCGAAAAACAATCATTTTGTGATCGAGGGAATAATGGCAACACATTTCTTGCGTATTCTGATGGCGGCGGTTTCGGCCCTCATGCTGACCCTACCCGCAGCGGCCCAAGAGACCGGCAGTTCCGCCGCCCCGGTGTCGATTCCCGAAGATCTGACTCCCGAACAAGTCGATGACTTGGTCGCCCGCATGTCCGACGACCAGGTGCGCGCCATCCTGCTGGAACGGTTGGACGCGGTCGCAAGGCAGCAAGCCGAACAGCAGAGCACAAAGCGCGGCCTGATTCAGACCATTTCGGACTCAGCCAGCCAGATGGCGGCATCATGGATGGACGTGATCCGCAAGGTCCCGGTTCTGATATCGGCCCAGGTCGAGGCCTTCTCCAATTTTGGCAACAAATTCGGCGCAAACGGCCTCATGACCCTGTTCGGGTTCACCTTTCTGGCGCTTGCGATCGGGTATGCGGCTGAAAAGCTGTTCGGCCTGTGGACCCGCCGCTGGATCCGGCTGATCCCCGAAGACGCGTCCTCGGACCTCAAGGGCGCAGTGCTTTACCTGTTCAAACGCTTCTGCGGCGAGTTTTTGGGCCTGCTGGTCTTTTACTACACGCTGGTTTTCGTTGGCCGCCGATTTCTGGACGATGCGCAAATCGAACAGGCGGGGCCCTTCGTGTTCTATCTGATCTGGTTCCCGCGGCTGGGGGCGGCGATCTCGCGGTTCATCCTTGCCCCACAGCAGCCCCGGCTGCGGCTGGTCAGTATCGACGACAAATGGGCCAAGTACCTGCATCGCAACCTGATCGGTCTATTTCTGCTGATCGGCTTCACCATGTTCATCCTGGATTTCAACATGATGAACGGCGTGCAGCCGGGCGAGTCGCGGCTGGGGTTCTGGCTGAACACCTCGATCCACATCTACATCGCCGTAATGGCCTGGACGGCCCGCGAAGGGCTGACCGAAATGATGCGCGGCTCGGACCCAGATCGCACACAGTTCGACGAAGAGGTGGCGCGTTACTACCCCTATTTCGCCATTGCCGTTTCCATCGGCACCTGGCTGCTGGTCGAATTCCTCGCCGCGCAACGCGACCCTCGGGTTTTCGCCCTGCTGGCAGGGGGCGCGCATTACGTCACCATGTTCTGGCTGCTGATCGCGCCGGCGCTCGATACCTTCATCCGCGGACTGACCCGCCATCTGTTGCCGCCTATGATCGGTGACGGGCCGGTCGCCGAACGCGCCTACCGGGCAACCAAGCGCAGCTATATCCGCATCGGGCGCGTTCTGGCCGGCGTTTTGGTCGTCCTGATGATCGCCAACGCATGGGATCTGGACCTGCAGGAAATCGCGGGCGGAGATTCTGAAACGGGCAGCAAGCTGGTTCAGTTCTTCATCATCATCGCGGTCGGCTACATCCTGAACGAGGTGGTCTCGCTCTGGATCAACCGCCGCCTGGCCAAGGAGCAGACAGCCTCGGAGCAGAGCCCCGACGAGGAAGCCGGCGAAGGCGGCGGTGCCGGCGGCTCGCGCCTGGCCACGGTTCTGCCTTTGCTGCGCGTGACAGCTCAGGTCGCGATCTCGGTGATCTTCGCCCTGCTGGCGCTGGGCGCGCTGGGCCTGGACATCACGCCGCTTCTGGCCGGTGCCGGCATTTTGGGCCTGGCCATCGGTTTTGGCGCGCAGAAACTGGTCTCGGACATCGTGGGCGGCATCTTCTTTCTGATCGACGATGCTTTCCGAGTCGGTGAATATGTCGACGTGGGCGGTACTACCGGCACGGTCGAAAAGATCTCGATCCGCTCGATGCAACTGCGCCACCATCGCGGCCCGGTGCACACCATTCCCTATGGCGAGATCCAGAAGCTGACCAACTACAGCCGCGACTGGGTCATCATGAAGCTGAAGTTCACCGTGCCCTTCGACACCGATCCGAACAAGGTAAAGAAGATTTTCAAGAAGATCGGTGCCGAGATGATGGAGGACCCGGTCCACAAGGACGGTTTCCTGCAGCCCTTCAAATCGCAGGGCGTGTTCGATTTCGACGATGTCGGCATGATCATCCGCGGCAAGTTCATGGCCAAGCCAGGCAAGCAGTTCACCCTGCGCAAAGAGATCTTCAACCGGGTGAAGGCCGCCTTCAACGAAAACGGCATCGAGTTCGCCCGCCGCGAGGTCCGCGTTGCGATCCCGGGCCTGGAGGAGACGGAACATCTTTCAGATGAACAGAAAGCGGCCATCAGTGCGGCTGCCGGTGAAATCGCAACTCAGCAGGCCGAACAACAGGCCGAGCAGCAACAGCAGGGAAAGAAATAGGACGCGGTGTGCCCAAGCGCAAAGACAGTGGTGTCCGCGTGTTGCGATCGCTAGTCAGGCCGCTTCTCGCAAGCGCAGGCGTCGCCTTGGCAAGTGCAGCGGCGGCGCAGGACGCCAATAGTGTCCTCGAAAAGAACCTCGGAGTTCTGGACGACTACACCGAAGACGAAATCGTCGGATTTCAGCGAGGATCGATCGTCGTCGCCCCGATTCCTTTTTCGAACCCTACAATCGGTTCCGGCCTCATTCTGGGCGCTGGGTATCTTTTCCAGATGGACGAAGGATCCAACCCTTCGGTGATAGGTGCCGGTGGATTGCGCTCCGGCAATGGCAGCATGGCCGCAGCCGGTGCATTCAAACTCAATATGGACAACAACCGTTGGATCATCGAGGCACTCTACGGGACAGCAGACGTCCAATACGACCTTTTCACCGGGGTTGGTGTGATCCCCATCCGTCAGGACGGTTTTCTGGGCAGGCTCGGGCTGTCCTATGGGGTAACGCCTGACCTGTCCTTCGGCGTGACCTTCCGGTATCTCGACACGACCATCACCCCCGCCTTTGCGGGACTGCCGCCGATCCCACCTCCCTTCGACCAGTTTCTGAATGTCGAGGTTGGGAATTTGGGCCTGGTGTCCGACTGGGATACACGGGATGACACGATTTACCCGACCAGCGGCCAAGTCCTGCATTTCGAAGCATCACAGGGCTACGGGCTCAGCGGGCAGGTGCAGGATTATTCCAAGTCCTACCTCAACTACACGTTTTACCTGAGCCCCTGGGCCGACGGTGTCATCGCCAGCCGGCTATCTGTCTGCGCCGCTTCGTCCGAAACACCGTTCTTCGATCAATGCGGCATCGGAACGGTGGATGCCTTCCGAGGGTTTTCGGCAACCCAGCTTCTCGATCTGCGCTCGGCTTCTCTGCAGGTCGAGCTTCGCCAACGGGTGGGCCAGCGCATCGGCCTCATCGCCTTTGCTGGCGTGGGACAAACCGGCCAGAGTTTCAGCGATCTGAGCGACAACGGCACCAATTCGGCCTACGGGATCGGCGCGCGTTACCGGGTTTCCAAGAAATTTCCGCTCGATTTCTCGATAGATGTAAGCCGCAACGACCAGCAGGAGGACAACCTCTACATCTATGTCGGACAGCGGTTCTGACACGGCTGCGCGTTCTTGGCCCTTTCCCCCGGCGCGCCCTTGCCCTAAAAGGCGCGCAATATCGGCCAGCTTGGGGACAGGACAGACAATGCAAGAGCCCGCCATCACACCGGAACTGATTGCCGCGCACGGGTTGAAGCCCGAAGAATACGACATGATCCTCGAGATTATCGGGCGCGAGCCGACCTTTACCGAGCTGGGGATTTTCTCGGCCATGTGGAACGAGCACTGTTCCTACAAGTCCTCGAAGAAATGGCTACGCACCCTCCCTACCTCGGGCCCCCAGGTGATCTGCGGCCCGGGTGAAAACGCCGGTGTGGTTGATATCGGCGACGGGCAGGCCGTGGTCTTCAAGATGGAAAGCCACAACCACCCCTCGTACATCGAACCTTATCAGGGCGCGGCAACCGGCGTGGGCGGCATCCTGCGCGACGTGTTCACCATGGGCGCACGGCCCATCGCGGCGATGAACGCGCTGTCCTTCGGTGAACCTGACCACACCAAGACCCGCCAGCTGGTCAACGGCGTGGTGGAAGGCATCGGTGGCTACGGCAACTGTTTCGGCGTACCGACCGTAGGCGGCGAGGTGCGGTTCCACCAGGCCTATAACGGCAACTGCCTCGTGAACGCCTTTGCCGCCGGGCTGGCCGATGCCGACAAGATCTTCTACTCGGCCGCGTCGGGCGTGGGCATGCCCGTTGTCTATCTGGGCGCCAAAACCGGCCGCGACGGCGTGGGCGGCGCCACGATGGCCTCGGCCGAATTTGACGACACGATCGAGGAAAAGCGCCCGACCGTGCAGGTCGGTGACCCCTTCACCGAAAAACGCCTGATGGAGGCGACGCTGGAACTGATGCAGACCGGCGCCGTGATTTCGATTCAGGACATGGGCGCGGCTGGCCTGACCTGTTCCGCGGTGGAAATGGGCGACAAGGGCAAGCTGGGCATCAAGCTCGACCTCGACCGCGTGCCCCAGCGCGAAGAGAACATGACCGCCTACGAGATGATGCTGTCCGAGTCCCAGGAACGCATGCTGATGGTGCTGAAGCCCGAGCTCGAGGCCGAGGCTCGGGCCGTATTCGAGAAATGGGACCTAGATTTTGCCATCGTTGGCGAAACAATCGCCGAGGACCGCTTCCTGATTATGCACGGAAACGAGGTCAAAGCCGACCTGCCGCTTTCGCCGCTGTCGGGCCGTGCGCCGGAATACGACCGTCCATGGGTTCCGACCCCTGTCGCCGAAGAGATGGCCGAAGTGCCGCAGATCGACCCGATTGACGGGTTGCGCGCACTCATCTCCTCGCCCAACTACGCGGCCAAACAGTGGGTCTATGAGCAATACGACACCATGGTCATGGCCGATACCGCCCGAACCCCTGGCCTGGGCGCAGGCATGGTGCGCGTGCATGGCACCGACAAGGTGCTGGCCTTCACCTCGGACGTGACCCCTCGATACGTGCGCACCAACCCCGAGGAAGGCGGCAAGCAGGCAGTGGCCGAAGCCTATCGCAACCTGACTGCCGTGGGTGCCAAGCCGCTGGCCACCACCGACAACCTGAATTTCGGCAACCCTGAAAAGCCCGAGATCATGGGCCAGTTCGTTGGCGCCATCAAAGGCATCGGCGCGGCCTGTTCGGCGCTCGACATGCCGATCGTTTCGGGCAACGTGTCGCTGTACAACGAAACCGATGGCCAGGCTATTCTGCCCACGCCGACCATCGGTGCAGTCGGCCTTTTGGAGCACGCCGACGAGATCATCGGCACCGAGGTTCGCGAAGGGCATGTGGCGCTGGTGATCGGTGAAACCAAGGGGCATCTTGGCCAATCCGCCCTACTGGCCGTAGTCTTCAACCGCGAAGACGGCGACGCCCCGCATGTGGATCTGGACGCCGAGAAACGCAACGGAGATTTCATCCGCGCCAACCGTCACCTGATCAAGGCCTGCACCGACCTCAGCGACGGCGGGCTGGCGCTTGCCGCTTTCGAACTGGCCGAAGGGTCCGGCGTCGGCGTGCATCTTGAGGACGCTTCGACAGAATTCCTGTTTGGAGAGGATCAGGGCCGGTACCTTGTGGCCTGCAATTTCGATCAGGCCGAAGCTCTGATGATCGCCGCAGGCCAGGCCGGTGTGCCCATCACCAGCGTCGGCCGCTTTACCGGCGAGACCGTGCGCATCGGCTCGTCCGAGGCCACTCTGGCCGAGTTGTCGACGATCTATCGCACCAGCTTTGCCGAGGCCGTAGCCTGAGCCTCGTTCACACCCTTTACGCACCGAACCCTGCGCCTGCCGAACTGGCGCAGGGTGCTTGTTTCGCCTTTGCCCGCGCCCCCTTGCACGGGCTTTGGCATCGCTCTACATCTTGGGAAAGACCTTCAGGAGAACCTACATGCCGATGAGCGCTCATGAAATCGAAACCCTGCTGCGCGAGGCCTTTCCGAACGCGGACATCAAGGTCGGGGGAAGTGACGGCGTGCACATGTCCGCGATGGTCGTGGACGAGAGCTTTCGCGGCAAGAACCGGGTGCAGCAGCAGCGCGCCGTCTATGCGGCGCTTAAGGGCAAGATGGATGGCCCTGACGGAGAACTTCACGCGCTGGCCCTGACCACGCGCGCACCGGAGTAACCCGGAGCAAACGCAACAAGACCCGTCGACTGGTCTGATGCAAAAAGTATCGAGAAACCTTCCCGGGAATCGGGCGAAATGACGAAAGCCAATGAACCGAACCGGGAGCCCGTCAAGAACCTGAAAGCCGACAAACGGTGGAGCGACCACCACGTAAAATGACTGCCCGCCGCCGCGGCGGGCCCAGCCTAGGAAACGCGAAATGACCGACGTGAAGACCCAGATCGATGAAACCGTCAAGAACAACGACGTGGTGCTGTACATGAAAGGCACCAAGGAGATGCCGCAATGCGGATTCTCCTCGCGCGTGGCAGGCGTTTTGAACTACATGGGCGTGGATTACATCGATGTGAACGTTCTGGCCGACGAGAACATTCGTCAGGGCATCAAGGACTATTCAGACTGGCCGACCGTTCCGCAGCTGTATGTCAAAGGCGAATTCGTCGGCGGCTGTGATATCGTCACCGAGATGACCCTTTCGGGCGAGTTGGACACCCTTTTCGATGAAAACGGCGTGGCTTACAACAAGGAAGCCGCCGACAAGATCCGCGAAGCCAACGCCTGAGCCTGCGGCTTAGCGGCTTGTACAGCCCTTCAGAACATCGGTTTCGCTGCCGGCCCCGGCTGCGGCGAAACTGATAACCGCATCCCAGCCTTTGGACCGCAGAACATAGGTCCCCTGCCCGCCGACAGACTCGTATCGGATACCCGATCCACTCGGAACCTGCCGCAATGCGATCAACTGACCGTCCACTACCATGGCTGCTGCCCCGTCACCCTCGGGCGGGTTGAAATACGTGACCGCAAGTTCGATCCCACCTTCGCAGGTGAAGGTGACCGGCAAGATGTCGATCTGAGCCTGCGCCATGGACGCGCACAGTGTAGCCATACCGGCCAAAACAGTCAGACGGCCCATTTTCATTTCCCTGACTTCTCTGCAACCATTTCCGCCAGTGACTCGGCACGCGCCGCCAACTCGGCAAGCGTGTCCGTCACCGAGGGCGGCACAACGGCCACTTCGACCCGCTCGGGTTCGGGCGGCGGTGCGTTGCGCAGACTGTCCAGTTCCGCCTGCGCCTCGGCCAGTTGCGCCTCCAGCGCCTTGATCCTGTCATCGGACGCCGCAGCCTTGTCGGCCAGCATCAGCCCCGCCATCAACAGCATGCGGGATTCCGGCATGCGTCCGATCTGGTCGGTCAAAACCTGCGCTTCGTCATCCAGCAGCTTGGCTGCGGCATGCAGGAACGGCTCTTCCCCGTCCCGGCACGACACTTCGAAACCGCGCCCGCCGATATGAATGGTCACTTCCGGCATTACTCCACCTCTCCTTCGGCAAGGTTGGCATGGGTCAGCAGCGGCTCGAGCCGGGCCAGAATCGCGTGGGCCTCGGCCGCATCCGTGGCCCGCGCGGCGCGGATTGCTTCAAGCTCGGCCTCGGTCGCGCGGTTCAGCAGCTCGGCATCGGGCAACCCGTCCGCGACTGCCTTGCGCAGCTCTTCCACGGTTTCCTGCAACTGCGCGTTGGCCTTGCGCAGACGCTGAAGATCGTCATCGAGGCGCGACATCGCCGCGCCGTGGCTCACCCGCTCGGCGCGCAGCATCTCGAGCTCGGCGTTCAGCTCGGCCACACGTTCGCCGTCGGCCAATTCCGCCTTGAGCCGGGCGATCTCGCTCCGCATCACCTCGCCCTTTTCTTCTGATGGCTTCAAGCGCTCGACCTCGGCGCGTAGCTGGGCAAGTTCCTCGCTGTCATCCGGGCGGGTACGCAGGCTCTCGATCTCGGATTTCAACGCCGCCAGTTCATCCTGGTTTTCCAGCGCGGCCTTGGCCTCGGCCAGTTCGGCCCGCGCGGCTTCGACCGCCGTAAGCTGGGACTTGGCCTCGCCCAGTTGCCCGCGCAAGGCGTCGATTTCCTGCTCATAGCGCTCCTTGACGGACTTCAGGCGTTCCTCCAACTGCGCGTTGGCCAGACGCTCTTCGTCCAGCGCGACCCGCAATTTGCCGTCGCCGCCATCCCCTCCGGCCTGCATCGCCTCGATCCCGGCACCGATCCGGTCCATCGCGGCGGTGATGCGTCTGTGAAGGTCTTCGATCTGACTCATTGCTCCTGTTGCCCTTTTGCCAAGGTTCGCTCTCTTCTTACGCCGGCCGAATCAAGCCGTCCCGATCTCATTCATAGTCTAGCGGAATGTGCGCCAAAATACCCAGTGTTTGCTTTCAAACACTTGGACAACACAGTTCAACCGCGCCCCCGGCGCCACGGCCGGTTCCGCTTGCACTTTGAGGGGTGAATGGTATTCAGCGCGCAATCTGCCCGTAACCCAAAGGAAAACATCCGTGGACCTGACAGCGCTGCGCAATGCCAACCCTGAACACTGGGCCAAGGCTGCGGCCATCCGCACCCTGACCCTCGATGCCGTCGCGGCCGCCAATTCCGGCCATTCGGGAATGCCCATGGGCATGGCCGATGTCGCGACCGTTCTGTTTGAAAAGCATCTGAAATTCGACGCATCCGCCCCCAAATGGCCCGACCGCGACCGGTTCATCCTGTCGGCCGGCCACGGCTCGATGCTGATCTATTCGCTGCTGTATCTGACGGGCTACGAACAAGTCACGCTGGACGAGATCAAGAACTTCCGCCAGTTGGGCGCCAAGACGGCCGGCCACCCGGAAAACTTCCTTTTAGACGGCGTTGAAACCACCACCGGCCCGCTTGGGCAAGGGATCGCCAATGCCGTGGGCTTCGCCATGGCCGAAGAGATCCAGCGCGCGCATTACGGCAAGAAGGTCGTCGATCACTATACCTATGTGATCGCCGGGGACGGCTGTCTGATGGAAGGCGTCAGCCAGGAGGCGATCACCCTGGCCGGTCGGCACGAGCTAAGCAAGCTGATCGTGTTCTGGGACAACAACAATATCACCATCGACGGCACCGTGGACATCGCCGACCGCACCGACCAGGTGCGCCGGTTTGCGGCCTCGGGCTGGAATGTAATCGAGATCGACGGTCACGATCCCGAGGCCATTGACGCGGCCATCACCGAGGCGAAGGCGTCGAAAAAGCCGTCGATGATCGCCTGCAAGACCCATATCGCCTTGGGCCATGCCGCGCAGGACACCTCGAAAGGTCACGGTGCTCTGACCGATGCCGAACAGCTGAAAGCCGCAAAAGAGGCCTATGGCTGGCCCTACGGTCCGTTCGAAATCCCGGCCGAGGTCAAAGCGGCCTGGGAAGCGATCGGTGCTCGCGGCGCTGCGGACCGCGCGGCCTGGGAAGAGCGTTTCGCCCAACTGTCCGAGCGCAAGCAGGCCGAGTTCAACCGTGCCTATGCGTTCGAGGTACCGAAGAAGCTGGCCGGCGCGATCCGCGCACTGAAAAAGCAGATCTCTGAAGACCAGCCCAAGCTGGCCACCCGCGCCTCGTCGGAAAAGGTGCTGAACGTCGTGAACCCGATCATGACCGAGACGGTTGGCGGCTCGGCGGACCTGACCGGGTCGAACAACACCAAATCGGCCGATATGGGCGTGTTCCTGCCGGAAAACCGCAAGGGCCGCTATATCCACTACGGCATCCGTGAACACGGCATGGCCGCGGCGATGAACGGCATGGCGCTGCATGGTGGCATCCGCCCCTATGGCGGCACATTCATGGCCTTCACCGACTATGCGCGTCCGTCGATGCGCCTGGCCGCGTTGATGAAGATCCCCAGCGTTTTCGTGATGACCCATGACTCGATCGGTCTGGGCGAAGACGGCCCGACACACCAGCCGGTCGAGCATCTGGCGATCTCGCGCGCGACGCCGAACACCTATGTGTTCCGCCCCGCCGACACCGTCGAGACTGCCGAGGCCTGGGAACTGGCGCTGACCTTCAAAGACAGCCCCTCGGTTCTGTCGCTGACCCGCCAGGGCGTGCCGACCGTGCGCACCCAGCACAAGGCCAAGAACCTGACCGCCCAGGGCGCCTATGTTCTGGCCGAGGCCGAGGGCAAGCGTCAGGCGATCCTGATCGCCACCGGGTCCGAGGTGTCGCTGGCCATGGAGGCAAAAGCGATGCTCGAGGCCGAAGGGATCGGTACCCGGGTCGTTTCGATGCCCTGCATGGAGCTGTTCGCCGAGCAGGACGAAGCCTATCGCAAGAAGGTCCTGCCTGCCGGGCCCGTCCGCGTCGGCATAGAGGCCGCCGTCCGTGCCGGCGGCTGGGACCGCTGGCTGCTAGGCGAGCGTGGCCGCGAGGCCAAGGCCGGTTTCATCGGTATGTCGGGCTTTGGCGCGTCTGCTCCCGCCGGCGAGCTGTACAAGCATTTCGGCATCACCGCCGAGGCAACGGTTGCAAAGGTCAAGGAATTGCTGGGCTGATCCAGCCGAACCAAGCATTCAAGGGGCGGCCATCGTGCCGCCCTTTTCTTTTGGGCTTCAATGGTCCGCTTTCTGCTCTGGCTTATTGGGCCACAGCGGCGCGATGACCTTGGTCGCCAACGGTATCAGAACGAACCCCCAGGCCAGCCCGAACACGCCATCCATCGCGGCCTTGCTGATCCACTCCACCGCACCGGCCCATTGATCGGGCACGGCATGACCGGCCGCATAAGCCCAATCGTGGATATGGTGTGCCAACCAGCCAAAGCCCAGCACCTCTAGCCCATGGATCATGATCGAGCCGCCAACCCATAGCATCGCCGCCGTACCCACGACCGACAGCGTCTTCATGACCTTTGGCATCGCCTTGACCAGCCCGCGGCCCAACCCGCGGCCGACCGACGTCAGCGCGTTCTTGGCCAGATAAAGCCCGACATCGTCCATTTTGACGATCAATGCGACCGAGCCATAAACGGCCACCGTGACACCGATCCCCACAACCGCCAGCGTCGCCGCCTGCATCCAGACATTTGGCGCCTCAATGGCAGAAAGCGCGATGGTCATGATTTCGGCCGACAGGATGAAATCAGTCTTGATGGCACCCTTGATCTTCTGCTCCTCCAGATGACCCGGATCACGGACGTTCATGTCTTCTTCGATGACGTGGCTGCCATGCGGGAATAGCACGTGGAAGATCTTCTCGGCCCCCTCGAAGCACAGGTATGACCCACCAATCATCAGCAAGGGCGTGATCATCCATGGTGCGAAATTCGCAAGCAGCAAGGCCACCGGCAGCAGCAGAATGACCTTGTTGAAAATCGACCCCCGTGCGATGCGCCAGATGATCGGCAACTCTCGCGCGGGGGCAAAGCCCTGGACGTATTTCGGCGTGACGGCCGCGTCGTCGATGATCACGCCCGCGGTCTTGGCCCCCGCCTTGCCGGCGGCCGCCGCCACATCGTCGACCGAGGCCGCCGCCACTTTGGCGATTCCCGCCACATCGTCCAACAGGGCCAGCAAACCGCTCATGCCGCATCCTTTCCGTTCATCCGTCGCACTTTGGACCCTAACCGATCCGACAGCTAGCGCAAGCGTTAGCGCAACCACGCCAAGTTTGCGCTAACACATTGCAAATATGATATTTTCTACCTTTTTTGATGAACCGATCATCGCTATATCGCCCACAACACAAGCGGATTTGGAGACGTCACATGACCATCAAGGTCGGCATCAATGGTTTTGGCCGCATCGGCCGCTGTACCCTGTCGCACATCGCCGCGTCAGGCCGCAACGACATCGAAGTGATCAAGGTTAACGCCACCGGACCGCTTGAAACCTCAGCGCATCTGCTGAAATACGACAGCATCCACGGCCGCTTTCCGCGCGAGATCTCGATCAGCGGCAACACGATGGACCTCGGCCGCGGGCCGATGCAGATGTTCTCGACCTACGACATGAACGAGCTGGACTGGGAAGGCTGCGACGTCGTTCTGGAATGCACCGGCAAGTTCAACGACGGGCTGAAGGCCAAAACGCATCTTGAGCGTGGCGCGCAGAAGGTTCTGCTGTCGGCCCCGGGCAAGAACGTGGACAAGACGATCGTATTTGGCGTCAACCACAACAGCCTGACCGCCAACGATAGGATGGTGTCGAATGGCTCGTGCACCACGAACTGCCTTGCTCCGCTTGCCAAGGTTCTGGACGAAGGTATCGGCATCGAAAACGGCATCATGACCACGATCCATGCCTATACCGGCGACCAGCCGACGCTGGACCGCCGTCACAATGACCTGTACCGCGCCCGCGCCGCCGCCATGTCGATGATCCCCACAAGCACCGGCGCTGCCAAGGCCCTGGGCGAGGTTCTGCCGAACCTCAAGGGGCGTCTGGACGGCTCGGCCATCCGCGTGCCAACGCCGAACGTATCGGCCGTTGACCTGACTTTCCGAGCCGCGCGCGAGGTGACCGTTGATGAGGTCAACGCCATCGTCGCCGAGGCCGCCAAGGGGCCGATGCAGCGCGTTCTGGGCTATGAACCTGCCCCGCTGGTGTCGACCGATTTCAACCACACCGAAGAAAGCTCGATCTTCGCACCCGACCAGACCCGTGTCGTCGATGGCCGCATGGTCCGCGTGCTGGCTTGGTACGACAACGAGTGGGGCTTCTCGGTGCGCATGGCCGATGTGGCCGTCGCCATGGGGCGCCTTAACTGACATCGCCAAGTAAGCTTGCGCGAAAACGCCCGCTCAGGTTATCTGGGCGGGCGTTTGCGTTCGGAGCGGCAATGACAAACCAAATCGCGATCTGGCTTGGCGTGCTCATTCTGGGTGGACTGATGCTGGATTATGCCCTTGTCGGAACCGAGCATCTCCTATTCCTCGGCAAGAAGTTCTACGACCTTTTGGATTGGGTCGCGTTCTGGCGCTGACAGAGGTTTTGCTTGACATTTTCGCCTGACTGCCTTTGTTAGCGCTAACTAATTTCAATCGCGGCTTAGCGGCCATTCAGACGGAGCGCGACATGACACTCAAACTTGCAATCAACGGATTTGGACGGATCGGGCGCGGCGTCCTGCGCGCCCTGATGGAAAGCGGTCGCACTGATGTGCAGATCGTCGCAATCAACGACCTGGCCAAGCCGGAAATGAACGCGCATCTGTTCGAGTTTGACAGCGTGCATGGCCGCTACGCCAAGCCGATCACCCTGACCGAGGCCGGGCTGGACGTGGGCGCCGGCCCGATCCGGCTGACCAGCGAGCGTGACCCCGAGGTGCTGGACTGGTCGGACGTGGACGTCGTTCTGGAATGCACCGGCGTATTCCGCACGCGCGAAGCCGCGTCGCGTCATTTCAAGAACGGCGCGAAAAAGGTTCTGATCTCGGCGCCGGCGCGCGGAGATGGCGAGGTGAAGACCGTGGTGTTCGGCGTGAACGAACACGAACTGACCGCCGCCGACACTGTGGTTTCAAACGCATCCTGCACCACCAACTGCCTGTCGCCCGTCGCTGCCGCATTGGATGCGGGCCTGGGTATCGTGCACGGCAACATGACAACGGTGCATGCCTATACTGCCAGCCAGCCAGTGCATGACACCGCCGGCAAGGACCCGTACCTGTCGCGCGCGGCTGCCCTGTCGATGATACCGACCACCACCGGCGCGGCCTCGGCCGTGGGGCTGGTTTTGCCTCAACTGCAGGGCAAGCTGACCGGTCAGGCGATCCGGGTTCCCACCCCGAACGTCTCGGTCGTCGATCTGGTGGTCGAAGTATCGCGCCCCACCACCGAAGACGAGGTCAACGCCCTGTTCACCGAGGCAGCGGCAAAGATCCCGACCGTTCTGGCCGCGGAAACCCGCCCGTTGATCTCGATCGACTTCAACCACGATTCCCACAGCTCGACCGTGTCGCTGGCCGAAACCAAGGTGACCGACGGCACGCTGGTCCGCGTTCTGGCCTGGTATGACAACGAGTGGGGTTTCTCGAACCGGATGCTGGATACGGCCGCCGCGATGGGCGCCCTAGCCTAACCGCTCTTTCAGCGCGATATTGACCTGGGGCGTGACGAATTTCGACACGTCCCCTCCCAGCCGGGCGATTTCCTTGACCAGCTTCGAGGCAATCGCCTGGTGGCGGGCCTCGGCCATCAGAAAGACGGTCTCGATGGAATCATCCATCGCCCGGTTCATCCCCACCATCTGGAATTCATACTCGAAATCCGCCACCGCGCGCAGGCCACGCACAATGATCTGGGCGCCCACGTCCCGGGCGCAGTCGATCAGCAGGTTCTCGAACGGATGCGCGACGATCTCGGTGCCGGTCTGCGCGGTCAGATGGGCGCATTCGGCCTCGATCATGGCCACCCGTTCTTCCAAAGAAAATAAGGGCCCCTTGTCGCGGTTGATTGCAACGCCGATCACCAGCTTGTCGACCAACATCGCCGCCCGACGGATGATGTCGATATGACCCAAGGTGATCGGATCAAAGGTTCCGGGATACAATCCAACCCGCATCTGGGCCTCCTGAGCAAGAAAATTTCTGCGCAAGCAAACACAAGTTTTCCGCAGCTGCAAGAGGCCGCATCATTAGCGTAGGGCTAGTGGCCCATGATCATGCCCTGCAGGGCATCCTTTTCCATCGCCAGTTCCGACAATTGCGCCTTGACCACGTCACCCAGCGTCACGATGCCGACCAACTGGCCGTCCTCGACGATCGGCATGTGACGAAAACGGCCTTCGGTCATGCGGGCCAGTACGTCCTGCACCTTGTCCTGTTTGGTGGCGGTAACCAGCTTTTTGGTCATGTAGGCGATGACCGGCTGGGTCAGGCAACCGCTGCCGCTTGCGGCCAGCTCGCGCACGATGTCGCGTTCCGACAAAATCCCAACGGCGGTCTTGCCCCCGTCCTCCGAGACCACGACGGTCCCGATGCGCTTTTCGGCCAGGATCTTGGCTGCGTCGGAAACGGTCGTCGAAGGCGCCACCGTCACGACCCCGTCCGTTGCCTTCGAACTCAGAATGGCCTGAACAAGCATGGGCAAAACCTCCGACAATAATCTTCCCGTATTCCAAAGCGTTGCCGGAATACTCGACCCTGTCAAGCTTGGGCTTCAGCTTCCAGCCGCGCAATCTCGTCGCGGATGCCGCGACTCAGCGCGTCAGCAAAGCGGTTGAGGCGTTCATTGCGCTGATCGCCCTGATGGCGCACTAGGTAGAAGCTGCGGGTCAGACTTACTTGATCCGTCAGGATTTTCCGCAACCCCGGATGGAACGGAAGCGTAAAGTCATGGGCCACGCAGACCCCGGTGCCCAGCGATGCCTGCCGCAACTGGACCGAGACCGAATTCGATGCAAGCGCGACACGGTCAATACCGATGTCGTTGAGGTAGTCCAACTCGCGATCGAAGATCATGTCCGGGATGTATCCAATCATGCGATGCCCCTGCAGATCCTCGAGAGTGCGGATCGGGGCATGGCGCGCCAGGTAATCCTCTGTCGCGACCATATGCAGGCGATAGTCGCTGACCTTCTGCACCAGCAACTTGCCGGCGGTGGGCGCGCTGACGGTCAGCGCCATGTCGGCCTCGCGCCGCGACAAATTGATAATGCGCGGCAGGGCAAGAATCTGAATGTCCAGATCCGGGTTCGCATCGCTGATGCGGGCACAGACCTGCGGCAGCAGATAGTTCGCACTGCCATCGGGCGCGCCGATGCGGACCTGACCGCTCAGCGCCTTGGTCGACCCGTCCATCGCCCCGGCTGCCGCGCGCATCGCCTCTTCGGCGGATTGGGCGTGTTCGAACAGGCGCTCTCCGGCCGAGGTCAACAGATAGCCTTGGGGCGATTTGGTGAACAGCGGCGCCTTCAGCGCCGTCTCCAGCCGCGCGACCCGGCGCCCCACCGTGGCCGGATCGATCTTCAGCCGCCGCCCTGCCGACGACAGGCTTTCCTCGCGCGCGACGGCCAGAAACACGCGCATGTCGTCCCAATTGGGGGTCATCCCTCACCTTTGCATTTTTGCAAAACTCTTTTGAGACATTGCCCCTGTTCAGGTGATTTATGCAAGCCTATGCTGCGCCCAAATTCTGCGGAGGAGTTTGCAATGCAAGACCTGACCCATTTCATCAACGGCGAATACACCCCCGGCACCTCGGGCCGGTTCGATGATGTTTACAACCCCGCCACCGGCGAGGTTCAGTACAGATGCCCGATGGCCAGTGCCGCCGAGACCACGGCCGCCATCGAATACGCCGCTGCAGCCCAGCCTGCCTGGGGTGCAACCAACCCGCAAAAGCGCGCCCGCGTCATGATGCAGATGGTTCAGCTGATGAACCGCGACATGGACAAACTGGCCGAAGCATTGAGCCGCGAGCACGGCAAGACCCTGCCCGATGCCAAGGGCGATCTGCAGCGCGGGCTCGAGGTGATCGAATACTGCATCGGCGCCCCGCAGATGCTGAAGGGTGAGTTTACCGACAGCGCAGGCCCCGGCATCGACATGTATTCCATGCGCCAGCCGCTGGGTGTTGTCGCCGCCATCATGCCGTTCAACTTCCCGGCCATGATGCCCCTGTGGCATGTCGGCCCGGCGCTGGCCTGCGGCAACGCTGTGGTGCTGAAACCCTCGGAACGTGATCCATCGGTGCCGCTGATGCTGGCCGAACTGTTCGTCGAGGCCGGTCTGCCCAAAGGCGTGTTCCAGGTTGTCAACGGCGACAAGGAAGCCGTGGATACCCTGCTGGACAGCGAGATCATTCAGGGTGTTTCCTTCGTCGGATCGACCCCGATCGCGCAGTACATCTATGCCCGCGCCACAGCGAACGGCAAACGCGCCCAGTGCTTTGGTGGGGCCAAGAACCACATGATCGTTATGCCTGACGCCGACCTGGACCAGGCCGCCGACGCGCTGGTGGGCGCCGGTTTCGGCGCTGCCGGCGAACGCTGCATGGCCGTTTCGGTGGCCGTTCCGGTGGGCGAGGAAACCGCCGACGCGCTGATTGAAAAGCTGGTGCCGCGCATCGAAAAACTGAAGGTCGGGCCCTATACCGCAGGCGATGACGTCGATATGGGGCCGGTCGTGACCGCCGCTGCCAAAGAACGCATCCTGGGCCTGATCAACTCGGGCGTTGAACAAGGCGCGAAGCTGGTGGTCGACAACCGCGACTTCAAGCTGCAAGGTTATGAGAACGGCTTTTTCGTCGGCCCCCACCTGTTCGACCATGTCACCCCCGACATGGACATCTACAAGCAGGAGATCTTCGGCCCCGTCCTGTCCACCGTCCGCGCCGGATCCTACGAAGAGGCGCTGAAGCTGGCGATGGACCATGAATACGGCAACGGCACCGCGATCTTCACCCGTGACGGCGATACCGCCCGTGATTTCGCCCACCGGGTCAACATCGGCATGGTCGGCATCAACGTCCCGATCCCGGTCCCGCTGGCCTATCACACATTCGGCGGGTGGAAGAAATCCATGTTCGGCGACCTGAACCAGCACGGCCCCGACAGCTTCAAGTTCTACACCCGCACCAAGACCGTGACGTCGCGCTGGCCGTCGGGCATCAAAGAAGGTGGCGAGTTCAACTTCAAGGCAATGGACTAACTATCCAAAAACAAATTAAAAGGTCGCCCAATCGTTGGCGGCCTTTTCTTTTTCTGAAACCTCCGTTCGGCGACGATGCGCCGGCACGGTCCACTCTCACGAAAAATTCAGCCAAGCCCTCTGGCCCAGCGTCCGCCAACGTCATAGATTGCCGGCCGAAACAAAAGAGCAGTCATTCGTCAGGAGGCTCCGTTGACCAGCAAGATCACCCGCCGCTCGGCCCTTTTGGGCGTCGTGTCTGCCCTGGCCGCTCCGTCGGTGTTGCGCGCTCAAAGCCAGGATGCGTTCCCGCAGTCCGAGGAAGCGATCAGCGTGCAGCCGCCCGTGCGCCGGAACATCTCGTCCTTTTCGCAGCAAAACTGGCAGGACCATTTTGACGAAATCGGCGTCGGCTGCCTGCTGGCCGACATCACCAGCCGCGCGGTGCACTACTGGGGGCCGGACGGGACCTACAAGCTCTATCCCAGCTCGGTTCCGATGAGCGAGGAACTGACCAAGCGCGGCTATACCGAGGTGGTGCGCAAGGCGGAAAATCCCAGCTGGACCCCGACCTCGTCCATGCGCGAGCGCGACCCGACCCTGCCGCAGCGCGTCGAGGGCGGCGACCCAGGCAACCCGCTGGGCACCCGTGCCATGTATCTGTCATGGCCCGCCTATCTAGTTCACGGCACACATGATACGCGCAAGATCGGGCGTCAAAGCTCGTCGGGCTGCATTGGCTTGTACAACCAGCATGTCGAGGAGCTGTATCCGATGGTCCAGATCGGCACACAGGTGCGGCTTTTGTGAATTGAAAAAGCCCCGGGCCGCGCAGGCACCGGGGCTTGTCTGCCTAGGTGAGTGGTAGCTTTATTCAGGCAGCAGAACCTTGTCGACCACGTGGATCACGCCGTTGCTGGCCTCGATGTCGGCCTGCACGACATTTGCGCCGTCAACCTTGACGCCGTTCTTTGCGTTCACGCTCAGGCGGTCGCCCTGAACGGTCAGCACCTTCGCGCGCTTGCCGGCGATGTCCCCGGACATCACCTTGGCCGGGACAACGTGATAGGTCAGGATCGCAACCAGCTGATCCTTGTTCTCGGGTTGCAGCAGGCTCTCGACAGTGCCCTCGGGCAGAGCGGCAAATGCTTCGTCCGTAGGCGCGAACACGGTGAACGGGCCCTTGCCCTTCAGCGTGTCAACCAGACCGGCGGCCTGTACGGCTGCGACCAACGTGTTGAACGAGCCGGCGGCAACCGCGGTATCCACGATGTCTGCGGCCTTGGCATTGATCGGCAGAGCCAAGGCGATGGCGGCGGCTGCGCCCATGAAAGTGCGACGGAACATGGCTGATGTCTCCTCTCCAGCGTGTTATGGAAAGGGGTACGGCGCTTCCGTGAAACCGGATCACGAAAAATTTCAGGCCCCGGCCCGTTGCACCCAGATGCTCTGCGCCCTGCCTTCCTTAAGAAACGGAAGCGCCTCGACCGCGTCGGGGCGGGCGCGTTGCAGGAAATACCCGGGCCAAAGCATTGAAAACGCACCCGATTGCAGCAGCGCGTGCAGCATGTACTGCTCGCCCCATCCGGGGCAATCATAGAAGAACCGCTTGGGGTATTCGTAGGGCAGAAAAACATCGTGCACATGGATCACCACCCCCGGCTTGAGGGTGGGTATGATCCGGCAGAACAGGTGCGCCACGTCGTTGCTCATCCGCACGACATGGCTGGAGTCGACGAACAAGACGTCGCCTGCCTCCAGTTCGGCGAACAGAGACGGGTCGACGTCCTCCAGCCGCTTCTGCTCGAACCGGTCGACCACATGGGCGATGTCGGCGCGGGGATAGGGGTCGATGGCCGTGAGTGTCGTGGCCAGCCCACCGTCGATGATCGCCTGCCGGGTCACACGGGTCGAGTTGCCGCAGCCGACCTCGATCACCCGTTCGGGGCGAAACCGCCTGATCATCAGATACAGCGCATCCGCGTCCGGGCTGTCATAATAACCGTTGCCGATGCGGTATCCCGTCTGGTTGCGGGCCGGGTCCTTCAGGGCCGCCAGCGCATCCTTGTGCGCGGCGTATTCGGCAACCAAGGTTCTGATGTCGAAATCCTGCATCCCCGGAGACAGGGCATAGGCCGGACGCTCCAGCCCGCCGGCCCGCTCGAAGGACTCGAGCCGCGCGCGCTCATCTCGTTCCGGCGCCTTGTCGATCAGCTTGACACCGAACCGGTCCAGAACGGCGTTCAGCTTGGGAAATTTCCTGGGTTTCACGGTGGCGGCTCCGGCTTGGCATTTGGCTGCGGGCTGCTTACCGCCGCAAGCGGTGTCAGCGCAAGGCGGATCACCACAAACCCTTGGCAAATTAAGAAATTGCGTATTCACTGATCCCGAATGGGAACAGGGAGGCCCCGCATGCAGCAGGATTTCACCGTCGGCATCGAAGAGGAATACCTGCTGGTCGACCGCGACAGCCTGCAACTGACCGAGGCGCCTGCCGCGCTGATGGAGGCATGTCAGGCCGATTTCGAAGGCCAGGTCAGCCCGGAATTCCTGCAATGCCAGATCGAGGTCGGCACCCGCCCCCATGCCACGATCAAATCGGCGCGCGAGGATCTGAAACGCCTCC
This sequence comes from Ruegeria sp. BHSB172, assembly GCF_059613165.1. Classification (NCBI taxonomy): domain Bacteria; kingdom Pseudomonadati; phylum Pseudomonadota; class Alphaproteobacteria; order Rhodobacterales; family Roseobacteraceae; genus Ruegeria; species Ruegeria sp. BHSB172. The sequence goes on along the minus strand of NZ_JBXWRZ010000007.1, from coordinate 46,889 downwards.
GGTCCTGCGTGGCCCGGCGCGCCGCCGAACACAACATGGCGCCGATCGCCGTGTCCTGCCACCCGTTCGCGGATTGGAAGGATCAGCACCACACGCGCAAGGAACGCTATGATAACTTGCAGCACGCCCTGGGCGGCGTGGCGCGGCGGATGCTGATCTGCGGCATGCATGTTCATGTGGGCGTCGAGGACAAGGCGCAGCGGGCCGACCTGATGCCGCAGCTCAGCTATTTCCTGCCGCACTTGCTGGCCCTGTCCGCCTCGTCCCCGTATTGGAGCGGGCGCGACACCGGGCTGTCCTCGTACCGGTTGACGGTGTTCGACAACCTGCCCCGCACCGGCCTGCCGCCCGTGTTCGGCAGTTGGGCAGAATATGAACGCACAACTGGGGTGCTGGTCGAGCTGGGGGTGATCGAGGACACCTCGAAGATCTGGTGGGACCTGCGCCCCTCGCACAGCTATCCGACTTTGGAAACGCGGATCATGGACGTGCAGCCGCGGTTGGAACACGCCCTGTCACTGGCGGCGCTGGTGCAGGCGCTGACCCGGATGCTGTGCCGACTGAAGGACCGCAACCTGCGCTGGCGGGTCTATGACCGGTTCCTGATCGGCGAGAACCGATGGCGTGCGCAGCGCTACGGCGTGGGCGAAGGTCTGATTGATTTCGGCGACCGGTCGATCAAGACGATGCCCGAGCTGATGGGTGAGTTGATGGGCATGCTGGCTGAAGACGCCGAGACCCTTGGCACGATGGCGGAGTTGGCGCAGTTGCGCCAGATTGCCGAAACGGGCACGTCGGCCACACGTCAACGGCGCGTACACGCCGAAGCCCAGGCCAAGGGCGATGACCCCGGCCAGGCGGTCGTGCGCCACCTGATCGAGGAATTCCACGCCGATCTCTGACCGTCAGACCGCCGCCAGAACCTTCTGGATGCGGGCGGCGACCGGCTCGTAAAGGTCGCGGTCTTTCCAGTAGCCGTTGTGCGACAGCGGGTTCCACGAGGTGAAGATCTTGCCCGCGTTGATCGGCAGGTCGCGTATGGCCTTGGACTGAACCAACTGGGCATAGCTGGGCGCGATCTTGCCCAGCGGAAACCCAAGAACATCGTGCTTGTCGAAATAATTGTGCCACCAGGTACGGAACCGCAGCGCAGCAGGCAGGGCCCGATTGGGCGGCTGGATCGGAAAAATGCCTGCCTCGGGATAGGCGAACAGAAAGATCGGTATGTTGCAGCCGAAGGTGATCAACCCGGCCACGGTTTCCATGTTTTCGATCGGGGTCGCATGTTTGGGCGGGCCGCCGTTGCGCAGGTATCGCTGCGCGTCATAGATGTAGTTCGACATGATGTGACCGCCCAGCGAATGCGCCAGAATCAGAACCGGTGCCCGGTCGCTGATCTGGTGGCGCAGAACCTGCATCACCAGTTCCACCTTCTTGTGGATCTCGTCATAGGTCTTGTCGCTGGCATCCGGCGTCTGCCGGTAAGAGGCCGCGTCCGACAGGTTGCACACCACGAACTCGCGCAGTTGATCATAGCCGGTGCTGCGCTTGATCTTGCGCAGATAGTCTTTCTGACGCTCCTGCAGGATCTGCGCCCAGACCACCTCGTGCCAGGCGACCTTGTTCATGTCCGCGCCGACCCGACGCGCCACCCGGCGGTGCAGGTCCTTCGAAAAGGTCGGCACCGAGGACGGCGGATGCGGCTTGCGGTACTGGCTGCCCATGCCGTGAATGACGACAACGGCCATCTTGTAGTTCGGCATAATACGCTCCGTATTAATTCCTGAATGAAAGACCCCATCATACCAGCCTTCGGCGCATGACCCAAATAAAGGTCCAAACGCGTCATGGGGTTTGCCCCGCGTGAAAAAATTCTGTAAGGATTGCGCAATAAATAAACAGTCGTTCAATTCACGTCGCCACAAGGGGGAGACCGGCCATGGATTTCGCGCTGACCGAGGAACAGACGGCCATTTTCGATATGGCCTATGCGTTCGGGCAAGAACAGATCGCACCTTTCGCCCGCCAGTGGGAGGCCGAGGGCACCATCCCCAAGGATCTTTGGCCCAAGGTCGGCGAACTGGGCTTTGGCGGGCTGTATGTGTCCGAGGAAAGCGGCGGCTCTGGACTGACCCGACTGGACGCCACGTTGGTGTTCGAGGCGCTGTCGATGGCCTGCCCCTCGGTCGCGGCCTTTTTGTCGATCCACAACATGTGCGCCAAGATGTTGGACACCTTTGCCAGCGACGAATTGAAATCGCGCATCATGCCCGACGTTCTAAGCCTGAACACGGTTCTCAGCTATTGTCTAACCGAACCGGGCTCGGGCTCGGACGCGGCGGCGCTCAAGACGCGGGCCGAGCGCACAAACGAGGGCTATACGCTGAACGGCACCAAGGCCTTCATCTCGGGCGGCGGCTATTCCGATGCCTATGTCTGCATGGTCCGCACCGGCGGCGACGGGCCCAAGGGGATCTCGACCGTCTATGTCGAGGACGGCACACCAGGCCTCAGCTTTGGGGCGCTGGAACAGAAGATGGGCTGGAAAAGCCAGCCCACCGCGCAGGTCCAGTTCGACGACTGCAAGATCCCGGCCGAAAACCTTGTCGGGACCGAGGGCGACGGGTTCAAATACGCCATGATGGGCTTGGACGGCGGGCGCCTGAACATCGCCTCATGCTCGCTGGGTGCGGCGCAGGCGGGGCTGGACATGACGCTGCAGTACATGTCCGAACGCAAGGCCTTCGGCCAGACGATCGACCAGTTCCAGGCCCTGCAGTTCCGGCTGGCGGACATGGAGATCGAACTGCAAGCGGCCCGCACCTTCTTGCGTCAGGCGGCATGGAAGCTGGATCAGGGCGCGCCCGACGCCACAAAATTCTGCGCGATGGCCAAGAAGTTCGTGACCGAGACCGGATCGAAAGTGGTCGATCAGTGCCTGCAATTGCATGGCGGCTACGGCTATCTGGCCGACTACGGCATCGAAAAGCTTGTGCGCGATCTGCGGGTCCATCAAATTCTGGAAGGCACGAACGAGATCATGCGCGTGATCGTTGCCCGCCAACTACTCGCCCATCGCTGAGGTTTCCATGTCCGATATCGACATCCGCACCACGGGCCGTGCCGGCCGGATCACCCTGACCCGGCCCAAGGCCCTGAATGCGCTGAGCTACGAGATGTGCATGGCCATCGACACCGCCCTGCGCAATTGGCGCGAGGATGACGAGGTCGATCTGGTCATCCTTGATGCCGAGGGCGAAAAGGCCTTTTGCGCGGGCGGAGACATTGCCGAGTTGTACGCAACGGGCACAAAGGGCGACTATGCCTATGGGCAGAAGTTCTGGCGCGATGAATACCGCCTGAACGCGATGATCTTCGAATATCCCAAGCCGGTGGTCAGCTTCCTTCAGGGCTTTACCATGGGCGGCGGCGTGGGCATCGGCTGTCACGGGACGCACCGGATCGTCGGCGAAAGCTCGAAGATCGCGATGCCCGAATGCTCGATCGGGCTAGTGCCGGATGTGGGCGGGTCGCTGCTGCTGGCGCTGGCGCCGGGGCGGCTGGGCGAATATCTAGGCGTCACCGGCGCGCGCATGGGTCCAGGCGACGCGATCTATGCCGGTTTCGCCGACCATTTCATCCCGCAGGACCAATGGCCCGACATGATCGAGATGCTCGAGGCCTCGGGCCAGGCCGACCTGTTGGCCGAACACGCCGCCCCTGCCCCTGATCGCACCTTGCCGCAGGACGAGATCGACCGTTTCTTCGGCGGTGAAACCCTGGGCGACGTTCTGACCGACCTGCGCAATGGCGACACCGAATTCACCCGCGGCGCGCTCGAGGCGATGGGCCGCAATTCGCCGCTGTCGATGGCGTGTGCGATCGAGATGCTGCACCGCCTGCGCGGTCCTGCCCTGACCATGCGCAAGGCGCTGGAGCTGGAATACCGCTTTACCTTCCGGTCGATGGAGCATGGCGACTTTCTCGAGGGCATCCGGGCGCAGATCATCGACAAGGACCGCAACCCGAAATGGCAGTTTGCGGACATGAACGTGCCGGCCACGGCGGTATCACGGATGCTGATGCCGCTGGGCGCGGACACGCTGACATTCGAGGAGGAGTGAAACATGAAGATCGGATTCATTGGCCTGGGCAACATGGGTGCGCCGATGGCGGCCATTCTGGCCAAGGCCGGTCACGACGTGACCGGGTTCGACACCGCGGGCGTGTCGGTCGAGGGCGTGACCAAGGCCGAAACGGCCACTGATGCGGTCCGCGAGGCCGAGGCGGTCATCACCATGCTGCCCAACGGTGACATCCTGCGCGCGGTGGCCGATCAGATCATTCCGCATATGGAAAAAGGGACGGTTTTCATCGACTGCTCGACCGTCGATGTGGACAGCGCCCGCGCCGTGGCGGATCAGGCCGAACAGGCCGGGCTTCTGGCCGTGGACGCGCCGGTTTCGGGCGGAATCGGTGGCGCGGCCGCGGGCACGCTGACCTTCATGGCCGGCGGCTCGAACGCGGCCTTTGCCAAGGCGGCCCCGCTGTTCGACATCATGGGCCAGAAGGCGGTGCATTGCGGCGCGGCGGGCGCCGGTCAGGCCGCCAAGATCTGCAACAACATGATCTTGGGCGTCACCATGATCGCCACTTGCGAGGCCTTTGCCTTGGCCGACAAGCTGGGCCTGGACCGGCAGAAGATGTTCGACGTGGTCAGCACCTCGTCGGGCTACAGCTGGACAATGAATGCCTATTGCCCCGCCCCCGGTGTCGGGCCGCAAAGCCCCGCCGACAACGGCTACAAGCCCGGTTTCGCTGCCGAACTGATGCTCAAGGACCTGCGGCTCAGCCAGCAGGCCGCCGAAAGCGCCGATGCGGACACGCCGATGGGCCAGATCGCCACAGCCCTGTACGAACAGTTCGTCGAATCCGAAGACGGCAAGGGCATGGATTTCTCGGCCATGCTGCCCCGGTTCGAAAAGCGCGGCCGCAGCTGAGCTTGGGCGGCATTTCGCCGCCCGAGGCTTGCACTTCGGGCGGGCATTCCAAAATACTGGGAAACGCGGCATGACGGCGCGACGAACCGAGAGGAACCGCCCATGAAGACACTGTTGCATATTGCACTGCTTGCCGGCCTGTCACTGACCCCGGTCGCGACGCTGGCTGACAACGGCAAAGGCAAGGGAAAGAACAAGGACACGCTCTCGGTCGAGCGCGTGACCCCGCAGAAGGGCGCAAAATCCGTTGCCGATTGTCCACCCGGGCTCGCCAAGAAGGCCGTGCCCTGCGTCCCGCCCGGACAGGTCAAGAATCGGTACAAGGTCGGCGATCGGATCGACCGCGATTATGTCTGGATCGACGATCCGTACCGCTATGGTCTGAAACGCGGCGGCAACTACGTTCGCGCGGGCGACTACGTCTACAGCATCGACCCCGATACGCGCAAAGTGCTGAACCTGATCGGCGCGGTGGCGGATATTCTGTACTGACGCGCAGGCAGCCTATTCGGCCGCCACGCGTTCGGGGTTCAGCATCGGTTTGAGGTATCGCCCGGTGTGGCTGCGCTCGCATTCGGCGACCTCTTCCGGGGTGCCGACGGCCACGATCTCGCCGCCGCCATCGCCACCCTCGGGGCCGATGTCGATGATCCAGTCGGCTGTTTTCACAACGTCCAGATTGTGTTCGATCACCACGACCGTGTTGCCTTGGTCGACCAATTCATGCAGCACTTCCAACAGCTTGCGCACGTCTTCGAAATGCAGGCCGGTGGTGGGCTCGTCCAGAATATACAGCGTGCGCCCGGTGGATCGCTTGGACAGTTCCTTCGACAGCTTGACTCGCTGCGCCTCGCCGCCCGACAGGGTCGTGGCCTGCTGGCCGACCTTGATGTAGCCCAGCCCGACCCGCGCCAGAGCATCCATCTTGTCGCGGATCGCCGGAACCGCCTTGAAGAACTCCTGAGCATCTTCGACCGTCATGTCCAGCACGTCGGCGATGGACTTGCCCTTGAACTTGATCTCCAGCGTCTCGCGGTTGTAGCGCGCGCCCTTGCAGGTCTCGCAGGTGACATAGACGTCGGGCAGGAAATGCATCTCGATCTTGATGACACCGTCGCCTTGGCAGGCCTCGCAGCGCCCGCCCTTGACGTTGAAGCTGAACCGCCCGGGCTTGTAGCCCCGCGCCTTCGCCTCGGGGAGACCGGCGAACCAGTCGCGGATCGGGGTGAAGGCGCCGGTATAGGTGGCCGGGTTCGACCGTGGCGTGCGTCCGATAGGCCGTTGGTCGATGTCGATCACCTTGTCCAGATGTTCCAGCCCCTTGATCGTTTCGCAGGGCGCAGGCGTTTGACGCGCGCCGTTCAGACGCATCGAGGCAGTCTTGAACAGCGTCTCGATTGTCAGGGTCGACTTGCCGCCGCCCGACACCCCGGTCACGCAGACGAACTTGCCCAGCGGAAACTCGGCCGTCACGTCTTTGAGGTTGTTACCCGAAGCCTTTACAACCGTTACCTTTTTCTTGTTCCCCTTGCGCCGCTCGGCGGGCACCGGAATCTCACGCACCCCTGACAAATACTGCCCCGTGATCGAGGCCGCATCCGCTGCGATCTGCTCGGGTGTGCCGTGGCTGACCACCTGCCCGCCATGCACGCCGGCACCGGGGCCGATGTCGAACACATAGTCAGCCTCGCGGATGGCTTCCTCGTCATGTTCGACGACGATCACGGTATTGCCCTGATCGCGCAGGTTCTTCAGCGTGCCCAAAAGGCGGTCATTGTCGCGCTGATGCAGCCCGATCGAGGGTTCGTCCAGCACGTAAAGCACACCGGTCAAGCCCGAGCCAATCTGGCTAGCCAGCCGGATGCGCTGGCTTTCGCCCCCTGACAGGGTGCCACTTGAACGAGAGAGCGTAAGGTATTCCAAACCAACGTTATTCAGGAATCCCAACCGTTCGCGGATTTCTTTCAAAATGGCGCGCGCAATCTCGTTTTTCTGGGCGCTCAGATGGTTCGGCGCGTCCTTGACCCAGGCCAGAGCTTCTTTGATCGACATTTCGACCACCTGGCCGACATGCAGCCCAGCGATCTTGACGGCCAACGCCTCGGGGCGCAAGCGGTAGCCCTCGCATGTGTGGCACGGCCGGTTGTTCTGATACCGTTCGAATTCCTCGCGGATCCACGCGCTGTCGGTTTCGCGATAGCGGCGCTCCATGTTCGGGATCACGCCTTCAAAGCTGCGGGTCACCTGATAGACCCGTCCGCCCTCGTCATAGCGAAACTGAATTTCATCATCGCCCGAGCCATACAGAAACACTTGCCGCACATGCGCCGGAAGGTCCTTCCACGGTGTGTTCTTGTCGAACTCATAGTGGCGCGCGATCGCCTCGATCGTCTGCAGGAAATACGGCGATTTGCCCTTGCGCCACGGGGCAAGCGCGCCGTCATACAGTTTCAGCGTCTGATCGGGCACAACAAGCCGTTCGTCAAAAAACAGCTCGACCCCCAGCCCGTCGCAATCCGGGCAGGCACCAAAGGGCGCGTTGAACGAAAACAGGCGCGGTTCGATCTCGGGGATGGTGAACCCACTGACCGGGCAGGCAAAGTTTTCGGAAAACGTAATACGCTCGGGCTCTCCCTCGCGCGGGGCGGTCTCCAGAATCGCGATGCCATCGGCCAGATCCAACGCGGTGCGCAGGCTGTCGGCCAGGCGGGTCTCCATCCCCTCGCGCACGACGATGCGGTCAACGACCACGTCGATGTCATGGCGGAACTTCTTGTCCAGCGTCGGCGGCTGGTCCAGTTCGTAGAACTGGCCATCGACCTTGACGCGCTGGAACCCCTGCTTGCGCAGTTCCAGAAACTCTTTCTTGTACTCACCCTTGCGGTCACGAACGATGGGCGCCAGCAGATAGCCGCGGGTGCCCTCCTCCATCGCCATGATCCGGTCGACCATGTCCTGCACCTGCTGGGCTTCGATCGGCAAACCGGTGGCGGGGCTGTAGGGCGTTCCTGCGCGCGCGAACAGCAGGCGCAGATAATCATAGATTTCGGTGACGGTTCCCACGGTCGATCGCGGGTTCTTCGACGTGGTCTTCTGCTCGATCGAGATCGCTGGGGACAGGCCGCTGATGTGATCCACATCAGGCTTTTCCATCATGTCCAGAAACTGGCGCGCATAAGCCGACAGGCTTTCGACATAGCGGCGCTGGCCCTCGGCATAGATCGTATCGAACGCCAGAGACGACTTGCCCGACCCAGACAGACCCGTGATGACAACCAGCTGATCGCGCGGAATGTCCACGTCGATGTTTTTCAGGTTGTGCTCGCGCGCGCCGCGCACCTCGATATTCTTCAGCTCAGCCATTCAGGCCCCCAACACACAAGTGCCCTAGAGATAGGCGAGCGATGCCGAGTCTCCAACCAAAAAATCAGAACAAAGTGTGAACGCGCGACTTTTCTCCGATATCCGCATGCATGCCAGCAAGACAAAACGCAAAACCGTTTGTGCTTCAGGGGATATACCTGCGATTTCACTTGAAGAAATGGCGCGGTTGACGGGGCTCGAACCCGCGACCCCCGGCGTGACAGGCCGGTACTCTAACCAACTGAGCTACAACCGCGCATTAGGGTCTATGTGGATCCGTTTGCCCGGATCAAAGGCTGGCAGCGATGGCGCGGTTGACGGGGCTCGAACCCGCGACCCCCGGCGTGACAGGCCGGTACTCTAACCAACTGAGCTACAACCGCCCGCTGCCCGTTCAGTGCTGAACGTTGGGGTGTATTATGGCCCTGCCCCGGCGTCGTCAAGCGGGGTTTTGAAGTTTTTTTTCGAGAACGAACGATTTTGTTCGATCCACCGCATCGAACGGGCCAAGCGCGCGCAATACGCTCCAACTACACGTATCTAATTAGCGCTCGCGAGGGTTGTTTACGACATCACGTTCATATTTCACGGTCAAAATTATAGTTATGAATGCAAGAAATGAACGCTCTAGAAAACGCGGCTAAAATGATGCCCCACTTGAAAAAATCATGATTTTGCCTTGCTCCGACTAATCTGACCGTTCATGATTTGTAGTCAGTCGGCAAGCCGGTCTGGGCGATCAGAGCTGCCATATTCGTCTCAACCCCGAGCGTCCTTGATTATTCGTCCAAAGACCAAAACTGTTAGGAACAGAAAGCAGCAATAAAACCAATGGCAATTGCAAGACCAACCACGCCCGGAACGAACCCGACCGGGAATCCATTTCTCGACAGCCTGATCTGGGGCTCATCCTGGGGCGGAAGCACGATTACCTTTTCCTTCGACAATGGAACTGTCGGCGACCGGGGCTTTACCAGCGCCATGAAAAGCGCCGTGCGCATGGCCTTCAATACGATCGAGAAGATCATCCCCGTCACCTTTCTGGAACGGCCGTTCCTGACCCCCGTCGGGCAAGTGGCCGAGGTGAATGTCATTTATGCCCTGACCAGCGTGGATACCTTGGGCGGCGCCGTCGGCTTTCACGAAGTACCTGGTGAGACACCGTATCTTGCCAATTATGGGCTGAACACACTGATCGGTGCCTTCGGGTTCGATTCGCCGATCTTCACGGCACCTGGCTTGAAGAAGGGAGGCGAAGGATTCGCGACCATTCTGCACGAGATCCTGCACGGGCTTGGCCTTGCGCATCCGCATGACAACGGCGGAGGATCGTCGACTTTTCCCGGCGTTACCGCAGCGTTCGATGACTATGGCAACCACGGCCAAAATCAGGGCATTTATACGATCATGTCCTACAATTCGGGGTATGCGGAAAAGCTGCCGTTGAAAAGCTATGCTTACGGCAGCACCGCTACGCCGATGGCTTTGGACATCGCTGCACTGCAGACGATCTATGGCACCACCGCGCACAAAAACGGCAACAACGTGTACGACCTGCGCGACGTGAACGGCGCCGGCACCTATTGGTCGTGCATCTGGGATACCGGCGGCGTCGACACGATCTCGGCTGCCGGTCTGAATCGGAACACCGTCATCAACCTGAATGATGCGGATCTTTCTGGCTCGGATGCCGGAGGTGTTCCGTCTTATGCCGGCGGAATTCGCGGCGGGTATACCATTGCAAACACGGTCGTGATCGAAAACGCGATCGGCGGCAACAGATCCGACCGAATTCTGGGCAACGAAGCCGCCAACCGCCTGGAAGGCCGAGCGGGTAATGACATTCTCTATGGACGGGGCGGCAGCGACGTTCTGCTCGGTTCGCACGGGAACGACACGCTGTCGGGAGACAATGGATCGGACCGCATGATCGGTGGGAACGGAAACGACAGTTTCGTGGCAAAGGTGGGCGACGGCGATGACGTGATCAACGGCGGCAACAACTCGGACTGGATCCGATTTGTCGGATCCGTTGGCGCAACCGTCAATCTGTCGAATTCGACGCGGCAGGATACCGGCTATGGCATGGATACGGTCGTAGATGTTGAGAACGCAAGTGGCACCGGGTCCGCCGATGACTTCACCGGGTCGGCCGACGCCAACGTGCTGAATGGTGGCAGCGGAAACGACTCTCTGTCCGGGCTCGGCGGCAATGATCGGCTGAACGGCGGAAACCACAACGACACGCTGATCGGCGGCGGAGGACGCGACACGTTGAATGGCGGGAACGGTGCCGACGCGATCTTCGGTGGCGCCGGTTTGGACATCATGACCGGCGGCGCCGGAGCCGATACCTTCGTATTCCTGACCGCGCGGGAAAGTACCGCATCGACCCGTCGCACGGACAAGATCAAGGATTTCCGCCCCGGGCAGGACAAGATCGACCTGAGCGCAATCGATGCCAGCACAGTTTTCGACGGCGATGATGCGTTTGTCTTTCGGGGGCAAAAGCCGTTCGGCCTGTCGAACCAAGGCGAGGTCTATTTCGAGAAAGTCAACGCGCCCGGCAGCACAAATGATCGCACCTATGTCTATCTTGACACCGATGGCGACCGGGCGCCTGAAATGGTGATCGAACTGACGGGCTTGCACAATCTGACCGCAGGCGACTTTATTTTGTGATCGCACGCCGCACTGCAGAGGGCCAGTTTTGCCGCCCTTTGCCCTGCGGGAACATCAGTGGATGTGACGCCCTAAAGACCTGCCCGCGGCCACCGGTGACAGAGGGTCGGCCGCTTGAGGGCCCGACTCTTCTTACCTTTTTTCCCCGCTCGGGAAGACCAGAAAATTTTTCCTCGAACCGGCTTGAAGCCGGTTCGCAGACACTGTAGAGAGCGTTCCGACGGGTGATTAGCTCAGTGGTAGAGCGCTTCGTTCACATCGAAGATGTCAGGAGTTCGAATCTCTTATCACCCACCATTCTCTCTCTTTTTGTGCGACCATCTGCCTGAACCCTGCTAGCAGGCATCCGCCGCAATGGTTCGACACTGCCGCCGGTGAGCGGCATGAAAAAAAGGGCGGGATGAAACCCGCCCTTTCAAGATTTCTTGCGCTGTCCGGTCAGTGCGCCGTGGCGACCGGGGTGCCGCCATCAACGGCCTTGGCTGCTGCTGCCGCGGCCTCTTCGTCGGCCTCGTCCCATTCGATCGGCTCGGGTTTGCGCACCAGCGCACGTTCCAGAACCTCGGACACGTGCTTGACCGGGATGATCTCCAGCCCTTCCTTCACGTTGTTCGGGATGTCGGCCAGATCCTTCTCGTTCTCTTCGGGAATCAGCACCGTCTTGATGCCACCCCTCAGAGCCGCGAGCAGTTTCTCCTTCAACCCGCCGATCGGCATTGCGTTGCCGCGCAGCGAAACCTCGCCGGTCATGGCGATATCCTTGCGGACCGGAATGCCGGTCAGGACCGACACGATCGACGTCACCATCGCCAGGCCGGCGCTGGGGCCATCCTTTGGCGTCGCGCCGTCAGGCACGTGCACGTGGATGTCGATCTTGTCGAACTGCGGCGGCTTCACACCGATCTCGGGCGCGATCGAGCGCACATAGGACGAAGCGGCGTCGATGGATTCCTTCATCACTTCGCCCAGCTTGCCCGTGGTCTTCATGCGGCCCTTGCCTGGCAGCTTCAGCGCCTCGATATGCAGCAGATCGCCGCCGACCGAGGTCCAGGCCAGACCGGTCACCACGCCCACCTGATCGTCCTGTTCAGCCAGACCATAGCGGTATTTGGGCACGCCCAAGAATTCGTGCAGGTTTTCGGCGGTCACGGTCACGGACTCGGATTCCTTCTTGATGATCCGGGTCAGCGCTTTGCGCGCCACCTTGGCGATTTCGCGTTCCAGGTTCCGCACGCCCGCCTCGCGGGTATAGAACCGGATGATCGCAGTCAGCGCCTCGTCCGTCAGTTCGAATTCCTTGGTCTTCAGGCCATGGTTCTTGACCTGCTTTGGGATCAGGTGGCGCTTGGCGATCTCGCGCTTTTCGTCCTCGGTATAGCCGGCCAGCGGAATGATCTCCATACGGTCCAGCAGCGGCCCAGGCATGTTGTAGCTGTTGGACGTAGTCAGAAACATAACGTTCGACAGGTCATATTCGACCTCAAGGTAGTGGTCCATGAACGTGCTGTTCTGTTCCGGGTCCAGCACCTCGAGCATGGCCGAGGCCGGATCACCACGGAAGTCCTGCCCCATCTTGTCGATTTCATCAAGCAGGATGAGCGGGTTCGTGGTTTTCGCCTTTTTCAGCGCCTGGATGATCTTGCCGGGCATCGAGCCGATATAGGTCCGACGGTGGCCGCGGATCTCGGATTCGTCGCGCACCCCACCCAATGAGATGCGGATGAACTCGCGCCCCGTAGCCTTGGCGACCGATTTGCCCAGCGAGGTCTTGCCCACGCCCGGAGGGCCGACAAGGCACATGATCGGGCCTTTCAGCTTCTTCGAACGTTGTTGCACCGCGAGATATTCGACGATCCTCTCCTTGACCTTTTCGAGGCCATAATGATCGGCGTCCAAGATCTCTTGCGCGCGGCTGAGGTCTTTCTTGACCCGCGACTTGGTGCCCCACGGCAGCGACAGCAACCAGTCGAGATAGTTCCGAACTACCGTCGCTTCGGCCGACATCGGGCTCATGTTGCGCAGCTTCTTAAGCTCGGCCTCAGCCTTTTCGCGGGCTTCCTTCGACAGCTTGGTCTCGGCGATCTTGGCTTCCAGTTCGGCGATCTCGTTCGCTCCGTCCTCGCCATCTCCCAACTCTTTCTGAATGGCCTTCATCTGCTCATTCAGGTAATACTCGCGCTGGGTCTTCTCCATCTGCGACTTGACGCGGGTCTTGATCTTCTTCTCGACTTGAAGAACCGACATCTCGCCCTGCATCAGGCCATAGACCTTCTCGAGCCGCTCGCTGATGCTGAGCGTTTCCAACAGGTCCTGTTTCTGTTCGACCTCGATGCCCAGATGGCCCGAAACCAGATCGGCCAGCTTGGCTGGGTCGGTGGTGTCGCTGACCGCGGTCAAGGCTTCTTCGGGGATGTTCTTGCGGACTTTGGCGTAACGCTCAAATTCATCCGAAACGGTGCGCACCAGTGCCTGGGTCGTGGTCACGTCGCCAGGAATTTCATTCAGGTACTCGGCGCGGGCTTCGAAGAACTCGACGTTGTCCACGAATTCGGTGATCCGCACGCGCGCCTGACCTTCGACCAGAACCTTTACGGTTCCGTCGGGCAGCTTCAACAGCTGCAGCACATTGGCCAGCACACCGGTGCGATAGATTCCATCCGTATCCGGATCATCGACCGCTGGGTCGATCTGGCTGGACAGCAAAATCTGCTTGTCGTCCTGCATCACCTCTTCCAGCGCGCGCACCGATTTTTCACGGCCCACGAACAGCGGCACGATCATGTGCGGAAACACAACGATGTCGCGCAGCGGCAGGACGGGGTATGAGGAATTAAGAGGCTCTTGCATGCTCTATCCTTATCATTGGCAAGACGGCACTGACCCCTGTCGCAGGCAGCCCTTGGCCATCTCCTTCATTCGACGATAAAGGTGGGGCGCGGATCGCCCGGTTTCAACCTTTTCGCCGTACCTGTCCGAACACAATGACCTGACGCTGACGCGACTGCAAGGCATCAGCTGAGGCCCGATGCAGTTTTGGTCGCACGTGCATCAGATCGTATCAGAGCGGCTCGATGTCGCCCTGCGCCCGTTGCGCGTGGAACTCTGCCTGCCACACTTCGAATGAGCCTTCAGCGATCGCGTCCCGCATACCCTGCATGATTTCCTGGAAGTAGTGCAGGTTGTGCCAGGTCAGCAGCATGCCCGAAATCATCTCGTTGGCGCGGAACACATGGTGCAGATAGGCACGCGAATAATTCGAGCAGGCCGGGCAAGTGCACTGTTCATCCAGCGGGCGCGGATCGTCGGCGTGGCGGGCATTCTTGATGTTTACCACGCCGCGGCGGGTGAACACCTGGCCCGTCCGCCCCGAGCGCGACGGCAGCACGCAATCCATCATGTCGATCCCGCGCGCCACGGCGCCCACGATGTCATCGGGCTTGCCCACGCCCATCAGATAGCGTGGTTTGTCGGTGGGCAGGAAATCGGGCGCATAATCCAGACAGCCGAACATGGCCTTCTGCCCTTCGCCCACGGCCAGGCCGCCAACGGCATAGCCGTCGAACCCGATGGCCTTCAGGGCCTCGGCGCTTTCCTCGCGCAGGTCCCGCTCCAACCCGCCCTGCATGATGCCGAACAGCGCGTGGCCGGGCCGATCGCCGAACGCCTCGCGGGACCGTTCGGCCCATCGCATCGACAGGCGCATCGACTCGGCGATCCGGTCGCGGTCGGCAGGCAAGGCGGGGCATTCGTCAAAGCACATGACGATGTCCGACCCCAGCAGGCGCTGGATCTCCATCGACCGCTCAGGTGTCAGCTCGTGCTTCGATCCGTCTATATGCGATTTGAAGGTCACGCCCTTTTCGGTGAGCTTGCGCAGGCCGGCCAGCGACATGACCTGAAACCCGCCCGAATCGGTCAGAATCGGCCGGTGCCAGTTCATGAACTTGTGCAGGCCGCCCAAACGGTCGATCCGTTCGGCCGTGGGCCGCAGCATCAGGTGATAGGTGTTGCCCAGCAGGATGTCGGCGCCGGTCGCCCGCACGCTTTCGGGCATCATAGCCTTGACCGTCGCGGCCGTGCCCACGGGCATGAAGGCCGGCGTGCGCACCTCGCCCCGCGGCGTGTGGATCACGCCGGTGCGGGCCTTGCCGTCGGTGGCCTTCAGTTCGAATGAAAAACGCTCGGTCATGTCATCGCCTCGGGTCGCTGAACCGGGCAGGCTTTGCCCGATCGACGCGCGCAATGCAACCCGTCAGGGCAATGCCGCAACCCTTTGCGTGAACAGATCGACGACCTGATCGCCGTTCACGTCGGTGCATACCAGTACCGGCGGCCGCGACGGATCGGGCCGGGTCGCGCCCCGCGCCTCGCCATCCAGCGCGACCCGCAAACCGGTTTCGTGCAGGCTGAACATCGACCGGTGCGAACAGGCAATGACGGCGGTCGAGTCGTGCAGGCCGCAACCGTCCAACCCCGCCACCTCGCGGTAGAAGTTCAGGTAGAACCGGGAAATGTCACGCAGGAACCCACCTGTTTCCGGGGCGCTTTGGGCCAGCGTCTCGAAATCATCGGCCCGGTACAGCGTTTTCAGCGTGACATCCAACCCCACCAGAACCGTCGGCGCCAGGGTCGAGAACACCTCGTCCGCCGCCACCGGATCGTGAAAGATGTTGGCCTCGGCATGGTCATTGATGTTGCCGGGGCAGAACACTGCCCCGCCCATGATGACCAACTGCCCGATATTGCCTGCAAATTCCGGGTCCAGCCGCATCGCGTCGGCAATGTTGGTCAACGGCCCAACCGCGCAGACCGTCAGGTCCTTGCCGTGCCGGCGCGCCATCTCCACCAGGAAGTCCGCCGCCGGCAGATCGTGGTTTTGCCCGATCTCGGGTATCTGGGTCAGGTCACCAAACCCCTCGTTGCCGTGAACGTGCCGCGATGGCACATGACCGTCGGCGCCACGCGCGACGCCGGCCCCCAAGGCAACCGGAACGTCCAACCTCAGCCGGTGCGCAAGATAGCGGGCGTTGCGGCTGGATTGTTCGACATGCGTGTTGCCGAATACCGTGGTCAACCCCACCAGGTCGAATTCCGGCGCAGCGGCGGCATAGGCGATGGCCATCGCGTCGTCGATGCCCGGGTCGGTGTCGATGATCAGTTTCATCCCGCCCCGATAGCGCAATCAGTTGCGGATGCAAAGCAGTCACAGACCAGAATTTCGGCATTGCCCCGCGAATATCCGGCATGGGATTCCACTGCCGTTCCCGCCATACCAGAGTTGAAATCATGGGACTCAATCCCCAAATGTATACAATCGTACACAATAAAAGAGGACAGATATGACCGAAGACCAGATTATCGGACTGCTTTCATCCAACATCATTTACCTTCTGGCGGCCGTTCTGGTCGTCGTCGTCATCCTGAAGGGCATCAAGATCGTTCCGCAATCCGAAAAATATGTGGTCGAACGGTTCGGGCGCCTGCATTCGGTGCTGGGCCCCGGCATCAATTTCATCGTGCCATTCCTGGACGTAGCGCGCCACAAGATCTCGATTCTGGAACGCCAGCTTCCCAACGCCACGCAGGACGCCATCACCAAGGACAACGTTCTGGTGCAGATTGACACATCTGTCTTCTACCGCATTCTGGAACCCGAAAAGACCGTGTACCGCATCCGTGATGTCGATGGCGCCATCGCCACCACTGTGGCGGGCATCGTGCGCGCCGAGATCGGCAAGATGGATCTGGACGAGGTTCAGTCGAACCGCGCGCAGCTGATCGAACGTATCCAGGAAAGCGTGGAAACCGCCGTTGATGACTGGGGCATAGAGGTGACCCGGGCCGAAATTCTGGACGTGAACCTTGATCAGGCCACCCGCGACGCCATGCTGCAGCAGTTGAACGCCGAGCGCGCCCGTCGTGCCCAGGTGACCGAGGCCGAGGGCCAGAAGCGCGCCGTTGAGCTGCAGGCCGACGCCGAGCTTTATGCCGCCGAGCAGGCCGCCAAGGCGCGCCGTGTGCAGGCCGAAGCCGAGGCCTTTGCCACCGAGGTGGTCGCCAAAGCGATTCAGGCCAACGGTCTGGAAGCGGCCCAGTACCAGGTTGCCCTGAAACAGGTCGAAGCCCTGAACGCCCTGGGCAAAGGCAGTGGCAGCCAGACGATCGTGGTGCCCGCCAATGCGCTCGAGGCCTTCGGCAATGCCTTCAACATGTTGAAAGGGGGGAAATGATGGCTGACCCGTTCTGGCTGACCTGGTGGCTCTGGCTGGCGGCGGCGCTGGTTCTGGGCATCCTCGAAGTCGCCCTGCCCGGTTTCATCTTCCTGGGTTTCGCGATCGGCGCCGCCATCACGGGACTGCTTCTGGCGATCCCCGGCATTGGGCCGGACCTGGCCGTGCTGCTGCTGATCTTTGCGGTGCTGTCGCTGATCGCGTGGCTGATCCTGCGGCGCATGTTCGCTCTGCCGCACGGACAAGTGAAGACCTTTGACAAGGATATCAACGAATGACCACGATGGCGCCCCTTTCCCGGGCGCCATCCGCCTCTGGACGCTGGCGGCGGCTTTCCCTATATAATCGCTCAGGTAACAACCCGAGGCATCCATGACCCACCCAAGCGAACAGTTGGAAGGCACCCCTTTGATCGCGCCTTCTACGGTTGAGCACCCTCTGTACGAGTCCGTGGTCGAGGCCTGCCGGACCGTCTATGACCCTGAAATTCCCGTGAACATATATGATCTGGGTCTGATCTACACGATCGAGATCAGCGATGACAACGCGGTCAAGGTCATCATGACACTGACCGCTCCGGGGTGCCCCGTGGCGGGCGACATGCCGGGCTGGGTAGTCGAGGCGATCGAGCCGGTGGCCGGGGTCAAGGAGGTGGACGTCGAACTGACCTGGGAGCCGCCTTGGGGCATGGAAATGATGTCGGACGAGGCCCGCCTGGAATTGGGCTTCATGTAACGCCGCAAGTCCGGGGTCGTCCCGGCACCCGGCATCGCGATCGCTCTTTGCCAGCGCTCATTTCAGGTCACAGGTTGTCTTGATCTCGGCCGCACGGGCGTCCAATTTATCGACATCTTCGCCCGACAACATCTTCAGCCTTTTCTGCTCGGCCCCCGCGACCAACCCGAGCAAGGCGCCGGTCGGCGTGATGACCAGAATGCTTTAGACCTGCTGCGCCCGGGCATGTTTCCGTTCGACGGAAATGGCTCTCAGATTGCCCTCGGCGGTGGTGCAATCGACCGGATGCTTGGCCGGATCACCCATGGCCGGCGAGGCGGACAGGGCAGCGACCACGCCGCACAGGATCGGTTTGAATGAGGAACGTATCATTTCCAGGCCTTCTGTCCAAAAGCGGTGGCGCGATCACACCGAACCACCTTCAGCATATAGGGATGCTCGCCACGGGCAATCTCGGTCATGGGCGAGGCGCGCCCGGCAGAAAAAGACACGAAACCACTGGGCCGGCTTGAGCCTTGCCCTCGGCCACCCTAGATTATGAACAACGCGCGAATACGGAGAGCATGATGTTTGGCATTCCCGGCAAGCAAGCCGTGACGATGACCCCGAAAGCGGCCGAGCAGATCGTTCGGCTGATGAAGTCGGGCGGCCATGCCGGCCTGCGCATCGGCGTCAAAAAGGGCGGATGCGCAGGCATGGAATACACGATGGAATATGTCGATCAGGCCGACCCGAATGACGAAGTCGTCGAACA
This sequence comes from Ruegeria sp. BHSB172, assembly GCF_059613165.1. Taxonomy (NCBI): domain Bacteria; kingdom Pseudomonadati; phylum Pseudomonadota; class Alphaproteobacteria; order Rhodobacterales; family Roseobacteraceae; genus Ruegeria; species Ruegeria sp. BHSB172. The sequence continues at coordinate 28,125 of NZ_JBXWRZ010000007.1, read as the reverse complement.
GGACGGCGCCCGGGTAATGATTGCCCCCATGGCCCAGATGTTCCTGTTCGGCACGGAAATCGACTATGAAACCTCGCTGCTGGAATCGGGGTTTAAATTCAAGAATCCTAACGTGGTCGATGCCTGCGGCTGCGGCGAATCGATCAAGTTCGACGAGTCGCTAGCCCAGCAGGGCTAAGGTTTCTGTTTCAGGTGCAGATAGGTTTCCTGAAAGCGCCGGGTCAGATGTTCCCCGGCGCTGATCGTCCGGCCTGAACCGGGCGGTGCGACATTTGTGTCGTAGGACGGGTTGAAGAACAGCGGAACCGAGATCCGCTCGTCCCGGCCGCCCCTGACACGGTGCATGGTGGCCTTGACGCGCCCGGCGGTCCAGAATTCCAGCATTTCCCCGAAATTGATGATGAAGGTGCCGGGGTCAACCTGCACCGGTTGCCATTCGCCCCCGGGCATCTGAACCTCGAGCCCGGGCTGGCCGTCGGTGGCCAGAAGGGTCAGACAGCCATAGTCGGTATGCGCGGCGATTCCGAAATCCTTGTCACCCGCCCAGTCCGGGCGCCGGGGATAGTAGTTGCCGCGCAGCAAGGCCATCGGCGTATCGAATGCTCGGTCGAAGCTGTTTGCATCCCGCCCCAGGGCACAGGCAATGGCCCGAAGGATCCGCGTCGCCACGGCACAGGCGTCCGCGTAATAGGCCTGGATGACGGCGCGAAACTCGGGCGGCTGCACGGGCCACAAGTTCGGCGCATAGACGCTCAGCCCCCGGCCCTGGTACGGGTTTCCCGGCGGCAGTTCGAACCCGCAATCGAACACTTCCTTGTAATCGGGGTTGGCGTCCGGGTCGACCTGCTCGGACCCGGGCGCGCCCCAGCCGCGGTTCGCGCCCGTCCGCGCCATGTCGACGGCCCGCTTGTCGGCGCGCGGCAGGTGAAAGAACACGCGGTAGGTCTCGATGACAGAACGCACGCGATCTGCGGTCAATCCGGTATTAGAGACGGTCAGAAACCCGACCCGCTGCGCAGCATCGGCAAGGCGCGTCAGGTCCTCGGGCGCGCGGTGGTCCAGTTTCGCAAGATCAAGGTCGTCAATCATCGGCATACAGGGCAAATTGGCCCCCGCAGAGTGGCGGCGAAACCGGTGTCCTGCAACCGGAATTGTCACGCCCGACCAGCGGTGCTAACTGGGATGCGACCATATTTGCATCAACGACCGCGGAGGACCCGACATGCGACGCAAGCTGGCGGCAGGCAACTGGAAGATGAACGGAACCGGGGCCGCGCTGTCCGAGTTGCAAACGCTGAAGCAAAGCCACCCCGCGCCCACGGTCGACATCCTGATCTGCCCACCGGCCACCCTGATCCACCGCGCGGCGCAGACGGCCGGGGGTGGCATCGCCATCGGCGGTCAGGACTGCCATGCCGAACGCTCAGGCGCGCATACGGGCGACATCAGCGCCGAGATGCTGAAGGACGCGGGTGCGACCCATGTAATACTGGGGCATTCCGAGCGGCGCGAGGACCACGGCGAACAGGATGAGGACGTGCGCGCCAAGGCCCGCGCGGCCATGGATACCGGACTGATCGCCATCATCTGCGTCGGCGAAAGCCTCGAGCAGCGCGAGGCAGCCAATACGCTAGACATCATCGGCGGGCAACTGTCGGGATCCGTGCCCGACCAGTCGACCGGCGAAAACCTGGTGATCGCCTACGAGCCGATCTGGGCCATCGGCACCGGCAAGGTCCCGACGCTTGACGAGATCGGCGAGGTTCACGACTTCATCCGCGCCCGGCTTGAACGGCGGTTCGGCGAGGGCGTGGGGCGGTCGGTGCGGTTGCTGTACGGCGGCTCGGTAAAACCGGCCAATGCGGCCGAGATCTTCGGCGTGTCGAACGTGGATGGCGCGCTGGTCGGCGGGGCCAGCCTGAAGGCCCGCGATTTCTCGGGCATCATCTCGGCGCTCGAACAGGCCTGACCCGTCCAATGCCACATGGATGCCGGCCTGGCCGTGCGATCACCTGAAACCCGGGACCGGAACCATGAAAGTCTGTGTCATCTGCATGAAATGGGGTGATGTCTATGGCCCCGAATACGTCAACCTGTTGTACCGGGCGGTTCAGGACAACCTGTCGATCGAGCATGACTTCATCTGCATTTCCGATGATTTCACGGGGTTCGAGCCCGGCATCAAACGGCAGCCCTTTGCCTTTCCCCAGTTGGACCGCCCGCTGTGGACGCATGGAAAATGGCCCAAGCTGCAGATGTTCGACCGCCGGCTCGTCGGCCAGTACGATGCGGCGCTGTTTCTGGACCTCGACCTGCTGATCACCGGCGATCTCGATCCGCTGTTTCAGATCACGCTGGACAAGGGCGGGCTGTATCTGATGCCCAAATTCCGCGGCTTCGTCTGGCGGATGATTCCGGCTGGTGTCTGGGATCTTGTGCCGTGGCTGATGAACAAGGTCACCCGTGGCAATTCATCCGTGGTGGGCTTTGTCCCGTCCCAGCAATATCACCTGTTCGACGACTTCGACGGCGACACCCATCTGCCGAAATACGAAAACGACCAGAACTATATCTCGGCCCTAGCCTACAAGCGTCGGTGTTTCCCCAAGAACTGGTGCATCGGACTGATTCATCTGGTGCCCTACTGGCCGTTCGGCCTGGTCTACAAACCCTACCGAAACCTGCCCCGGCGCCCCAAGATCGTGATCTTCAATGGCCGGCCCAATCCCGATGAACTTGTCAACGATGACATCGGATCTTGGGGCGCACGGCGGCGGCGGGGCTACGGGGGCATCCGGTGGGTCGCGGACTATCTGGCGAAATACGGCGACCCGGCCTGAGGGACCCGAACCGGCGCACCGGTTCGGATCGGATCTTTTCCGCTAGTTCGTTATGATCTCGGGGCCCATGAAGGTGTTCGGTAACACCGTCGAGATCCACGGGATGTAGGTGACCATAATCAGGAACACGAACAGCACCGCCAAGAAGGGCAGCGCGGCTCGGACCACGCTCATCATCGGCATGCCTGCGACGCCCGAGGTGACGAACAGGTTCAGACCGACGGGCGGCGTAATCATCCCGATCTCCATGTTGACCACCATGATGATCCCTAGGTGAATCGGGTCGATGCCCAGTTCGATGGCGATCGGGAACACCAGCGGCGCCACGATGACCAGCAGCCCCGAGGGCTCCATAAACTGACCGCCGATCAGCAGGATCACGTTCACCACGATCAGGAAGGTCACCGGCCCCAGCCCCGCTGACAACATCGCGTTGGCGATATGCTGCGGCACCTGCTCGTCGGTCAGAACATGCTTGAGGATCAGTGCGTTGGCGATCACGAACAGCAGCGTCACCGTCAGCTTGCCGGCCTCGAACAACGTGTGCTTGGTGTCCGCATGGAAGAACGCGGTGATCAAGGCATGGGGCTTTTTCAGCAGCGACATATTCTGTTCGCCATCGGCCGTGCGCAGCGGTCCCATGTCCTTGTAGACGAAGCTGGCGATGAAGAAGGCGTAAACAGCCGCCACCGCCGCGGCTTCGGTCGGGGTAAAAATCCCGCCGTAGATACCGCCCAGGATAATGACGATCAGGAACAGCCCCCAGGCCGCCTCGCGCGCCGATTCAAAGATCTCGCCCCAGCCCAGCCAATCGCCCTTGGGCAGGTTCTTGACCTTGGCCATGACATAGATCGTCACCATCAGCATCAGTCCTGCCATCAAACCCGGGATCACGCCGGCCAGGAACATCCGGCCCACCGACACTTCGACGGCGGCGGCATAGACGACCATCACGATCGACGGCGGGATCAGGATGCCCAGCGTACCCGCGTTGCAGATGACCCCCGCGGCGAATTCTTTCGAATAGCCCACCTGCCGCATCCCGGCGATGACGATCGAGCCGATGGCGACCACCGTCGCCGGGCTGGAGCCCGACAGGGCCGCGAACAGCATACACGCAAACACGCCAGCAATCGCCAGACCGCCCGGCAGGTGTCCGACGCAGGCGATGGAAAAACGGATGATCCGCCGCGCCACCCCGCCCGTCGTCATGAAGGACGAGGCCAGGATAAAGAACGGGATCGCCAGCAGGGTGAAATGCCCCTCGAAGGCTTCGAACAGCGTTGCGGCGACCGAGGCCAGCGAGCTGTCGGAATAGATCAGCAGGAACAGGGTCGAGCTGAGGCCGAGCGCCACCGCGATCGGCATGCCGATCAGCAGTAGCCCCACGACCATCGAGAAAAGAAAGACAACGTCCATCAGTCATGCTCTCCCTGCTGGGCCCGGACTTCTTCGATTTCGTCCTCGACTTCGTGACTGGCTACAAGACGGTCGGTTTCACCGCGCCAGATCTGCACGCCCACCTGGGCGAAGCGGATCACCAACAGCAGCATGGAAACCGGCAGCACCAGATAAGGCACGACTTTGGGAAGTTTTTCGTAATGTTCGCCATAGTTTATGAGGTCTTCCAGGAAGCGCAGCGGCGCGACCATGGGGATGTCGTCGACCTCATAGAAACTCTGGCTGCGGGCCGAAAAGTCGAAGCCTGTGGGGAACCAGCGCCCCGAGGTCGGCGGCAGGTCGGCGAACACCGCCCAATAGTCGTAGGCCCCTTTCAGCATCAGCAGCGAGAAGATCAAACAGAAGCCAACGGATACCAGCGCCATGATCCGGCGCGGCCCAGGCGCCAGCATGTTCAGGATCGCATCCACACCCAGATGGGCGTGCTTCTTGACCGCGTACGACGCTCCCAGCAGAACCAGCCATCCAAAGGCGAACACGGTCAGTTCCAGCGCCCACAGGATGTTGGAATTGAAGACGAAGCGCGCGATTACGTTGGCGAAGGTCACCACGGTCATCAAACCAAGCAACGCCGCGATCAGGGTTTCTTCGATATGGTCGACCAGCCCGGTCGGGCCGGATTTCGCACCAGACATCTTTCTGTCCCCACGTTTTTTTCATTGAGAGAATTAGTGGCGGGCCGTCGGGCCCGCCCTGCCCGTCCCTCGGCAACGCGCAGGTTGCCAAGGGGTCGGGCGCGGCCGGATCAGAACCCGGCGTTGATGGCCTGCGCCGCGTCGATCTTGTCCTGACCAACGTCGCCGGCGAACTTCTCCCAGACCGGCTTCATCGCGTCGACCCAGGCCTGACGCTGTTCTGGCGTCAGCTGGCGGATGGTGCCGCCGGCGTCGATGATCGCCTGCTTGGCCTGTTCGTTGACCGCGAACGACTCTTTGTTTCGCTGCTCGGTCACCTCGGCAAGGATCGTCAGGAACTGCTCACGCACGTCCGGTTCCAGGCTGTCAAGCCAGTCCACCGAGGTCACGACCAGATAGTCGATGATGCCGTGGTTGGTTTCGGTGGTGCCGTCCTGCACCTCGAAGAACTTCTTACCGTAAATGTTCGACCAGGTGTTCTCCTGCCCGTCGACAACGCCCTGCTGCAGAGCGCCATAGACTTCCGAGAAGGCCATTTTCTGCGGGCTGCCGCCGATGGCTTCCATCTGTGCCACCAGCACGTCAGACGACTGCACGCGGAATTTCAGTCCGTTTGCGTCACTGGGCAGCGTCAGCGGCTTATTGGCCGACATCTGCTTCATGCCGTTGTGCCAGAAGGCCAGGCCCTGCAGGCCGCGGCGCTGCATGCTGTCCTTCATCGCCTGACCGGCCTCGGAGGCCTGGAAGGCATCCACCGCGTCGATGTTCTTAAACATGAACGGCAGGTCGAACAGGCGGAACTGCTTGGTGAACTTTTCGAATTTCGACAGCGAGGGCGCGGCCAGTTGCACGTCACCCTGCAGCATCGCCTCCAGCACCTTGTCGTCGTTGTAGAGCGTAGAGTTCGGATAGACCTCCATGCACATCTTGCCGTTCATTTCCTCGTTCACGCGCTTTTCCAGCAGAGAGGCGGCGATGCCCTTGGGGTGCTTGTCGGTGTTGGTCACATGCGCGAATTTGACGACTATCTCGCCCTCATCGCACTGGGCGAAGCCGGCCGTAGCGGTCACGGACAGGGCCAGAGCGGTCGCAGCTGTTGCAAGGAATTTCATGTTGGTGTCCTCCCAGACGTTTTGAAACCTCCGTTGGCGCCTACCAAGGCGCCAGATGCGAAGAAGTGAAGCGAATCGGAGGTAGCCAATCAACGTTTCGGAGATTTTGCGCGAATTTTGATTTTTTCTGTTTATTATCTGATTGTTAAAAAGCGTATTCAACATGCTTGTCTGATCGCCGGGGGCGCGATGTGCGAAAATCCGCACACCAAGGTGGCCACCCGTGCGAAAAACCGCACACCTGTCGAATCGCCTGCGAATCGCCAACAGCCTAGCGGCGATAGTCCTCCGGGCGGATCCCATAGCGCGCCAGCTTGTCATAGAAGGTTTTGCGCGGCAGCTTCAGCGACCGAGCAGCCTCCGAGGCCTTGCCGTTGTGCCGCCCCAGCGCTGCGATCAAGAGCGACCGCTCGACCCGGGCCATCTGCTCGGCCAGTCCCAGATCGGCCGCCGTCGCCACCTCCTCCGGCATACCCAGGACAAAGCGCATGGCCGCCGACATCAGCGACCGGGCGTTGCCCGGCCAGTCGCGCGCCATCAGGCTGGCCAGGTGTTCGGGCGTGACCTCGGGCGCGGCGATCCCGGCCTGTTCTGCCGCCTGAGCCACATAGTGGCGAAAGATCACGGGGATGTCTTCGGGGCGTTCCGCCAAGGACGGCACCCGAACCCGCATCACGTCCAGCCGATAGAACAGATCGGCGTTGAACTGACCCTCGGCCACCAGCGCGGCAAGATCCGCGGTCGTGCCGGCGATGATGCGCACCCCTGCGCCCGCCTCGATCAGGTCGAGCGTGGCGTACTGTGTGGCCTCGGGCATCGCCGACACCTCGTCCAGAAACAGAGAGCCACCAGCCGCATCCCCAGCCACCTGACGCAGATCGTGCGCCGTCAGCCCGGCCGCCGGACGCTTGACGAACGGTCCCTGCGCCCGCGGCGACATCAGGTGGACCACCTCGGCGACCTTCGAGATGCCGCTGCCCGGCGGACCGGTCACCAGAACCTCGGCTTGGGTCGGGGCCACGCTGCGCACGCGGGCGCGCAGGTCCTCGGCCTGGGGGGAGTGTCCGAACAGCAGCCGCGCGGCCGGGTCGCCCTTTTCCAACTCGCGTTTTGCCCGGCGTTCGGCCAGCACCTCGGCCCGGTTGGCGAAGGCCCGATCGAGCACTGCCAACAGATCCGCGGCCGCGCAGGGTTTTTCAAGAAAGTCGAACGCCCCCTGCCCCATGGCCTGCACCGCCATGGGTATGTCGCCCTCGCCCGTCAGCAGGATTACCGGCAGGTCGGGATCGACCGACCGGGCATACGACAGCAGATGAAACCCGTCGCGCCCCGGCATGCGGATGTCCGACAGGATCACGCCGGGAAAGCCGGCGTGGATATGATCCTTGGCGGCCACGAACGACCCCGCCGGAATGACCGTCAGTTCGGCCAGTTCCAGCGTCTGGGCCAGGGCCTCGCGCACGGCGGCGTCATCATCTACCAGCAGGACCGAGCGGATCATGCGGCGACTTCCTTTTCGAACGGTTCCAGTTCGACGGTGAATACGGCACCATCCTCCGTGTTGGCGCCGCGTATTTCGCCGCCGAAGCTTTGCACCAGACCGTACGAGATGGACAGGCCCAACCCCATGCCCTCGGACGAGCCGACCGTCTTGGTGGTATAGAACGGCTCGAACACGCGGTCGGGGTCGGCGATGCCGGGACCGGTGTCGCGGATGCCGACCCGGATGCGCTCGGCCCGGTCAAGGGTGATGGTCAGCTGCCGCCGATCGCGGCCCTCCATGGCGTCTGCGGCATTGTTGATGAGATTCACGAAAACCTGCACCAGCCGCACCTCGCCGCCCCAGGCCGGAACGGGTGTATTGGGCGGTTGCCAGTCCACGGCGATGCCATCGGATTTCAGGCGGCTTTCGGTCAGTTCGACGGCGGTGTTCAGCACTTGCACCAGATCGACCTTGCCCATCGGCTCGCTCTCATTGCGCGCAAAGGCCCGCAAGTTCTTGATGATACGCGCCATCCGCGCGGCCATGTCCGAGATACGACCCAGGTTTTCGCGCGCCTTTTCGGTGTTGTCCCGAGCCAGAAAGGCGGCGCCGTTGTCGGCGAATTGGCGGATTGCCATCAGCGGCTGGTTCAATTCGTGGCTGATGCCGGCCGACATCTTGCCAAGCGCGCTGAGCTTGCCCGCTTGGACCAGATCGGCCTGCGCGCGTTTCAGCGCGGCTTCGGCCTCCTGCCGTTCGGCCACCTCTCGGCGCAGGGCGGCGTTCGCGGCCGTCAGCGCGCGGGTGCGCTGGGCCACGCGGCTTTCCAGGACCGCGTTGGCCTGCGCCAGGGTGCGCCGACGTTCAGTGGCCAGAAATAGCAAGGCCCCGAAGGCCATGCAGATCGCCGCGACCGCCGCCGCCTGCAAGGCGGCAAGCCGGCGGGCCGGTGCGACATCCATCAGCACTTCTCCGGTCATGCCGATCACAGGCAGATCCCGGGTCAGGTGCAAGGCCCGCCGGGGCAGATACGGGCCCCAGCCGATGGTCCACACTTCATGCGGACCGATCCGGGTGGACCGGAAATCCCCCGCCGGCTGACCGGGTGGCCGCAGGCCCACCTCGCCGGGTGGTCGGGACCAGAACAGCAGCTCGGACCGGTTGGTGATGAAGACCTGCCCCGACCGGTCGACGAAGAATACCGCCTCGGTGCTGCCGCGCCAGGTGCGTTCGACATCTTCGACATCGGCAATCACCATCAACACGCCTCTGACCCGTCCGTCGGGCGCAAAGGACGGCGCGGCGTAGGAATAGATCCGGTTTCCAGTTTCCCCCAGCACGCCATGCGCGCTGCCCAAGGCGCCCTGCATCGCGCGCCGAAACGCCGAGAGGCCGGCCACGTTGCCGCCCACCACGTCCAGCGCCGCGGCCAGCACGCGACCCGAAGTATCCGCAAAAATCACATCCACCGCCGAGGACTTGTCGGCAACCTCCAGCAGAAGCGCCCGCGCGGCGGCCCGGTCGGCCTCGGTCTCCAGATCGCGCAGCGCCGGATGCTCGGACATCAGAACCGCCAGTTCCTGATACACCTGCAACTGCGAGCTCAGCCGGTCCGAAGCCAGTTCCAGATCGGCCTGTGCCTTTTCGCTCAGTTGAAACAGGGCCTGACGATAGCCGTAAGACCACACCCCGGCCGCCAACAGCGCGACCGCCAACAGAAAACCGACCGGAACAAGAAGCCTTTGCATGTTACAGGGTCTTGCATTCACGAAGGCTCATGGCAAGTCTGTCGGCCATGATCATTCTGTCGCAAGCCCCCACCGACCAAACCTTCGTGCAGAACCCCTATGCGTTCTATCACACCGCGCGACAGCACGGCGATCTGGTGTACTGGCCCGAATATGACATGCCCGCTGCAGTGTCGCTGGCCGCCGTGCAGGCCCTGCTGCGCGACCGGCGGTTCGGGCGCGAGGTGCCACCCGAGCAGGCGACCGCGGGCCCAGACCACCTGGCGCCCTGGCTTGCTGTCGAGGCACATTCGCTGCTCGAGGCCGAACCGCCCCGCCATACCCGCTTGCGGTCACTGGTGCTGCGCGCCTTCACCTCGCGGGCGATCACCGCGCTGGCGCCCGATATCGAACGCTTGTGCCACGACCTGATCGACGCCTTCCCGGACGCGCCCTTCGACCTGCTGGATGCCTATTGCACCCAGGTTCCGGTAATCACGATCTGCCGCCTGCTGGGTGTGCCCGAATCCATAGCGCCGCAACTGCTGGACTGGTCGCACGCGATGGTGGCCATGTATCAGGCCAGCCGCACGCGCCAGACCGAGGACGATGCCGCCCGTGCATCCGCCGCGTTCACCGCGTTTCTGAACGACTACGTCGACCGGCGCCGCTCAGACCCGCGCGACGACCTGATCACCCGGCTGATCGCCACCGAGGAGGACGGCGAGAAACTCTCGCGCGATGAACTGATCGCCACCTGCATCCTGCTGCTGAATGCCGGTCACGAGGCGACGGTGCATTCCCTCGGCAACGGCGTGAAAACCCTGCTTGAGACGGGAACCGGGGCCGAGGCGCTGACAGCCGACCGCATCGACGCCACGGTCGAGGAGATCCTGCGCTATGACCCGCCACTGCACATGTTCACCCGGTACGCCTACGAGGAGGCCGAGGTATTCGGTCACAGCTTTGCCCGCGGCGACCAGGTGGCGCTGCTGCTGGGGGCGGCCAATCGCGACCCTTCGGTATGGGCCGACCCCGACCGCTTCGACCCCACGCGCGAGATCCAGACCAACACCAGCTTTGGCGGCGGCCTGCATTTCTGCGTCGGCGCGCCGCTGGCGCGGCTGGAAATGCGCATCGCCCTGCCCATCCTGTTCGACCGCTGCCCCGGCCTGCACCTGACCGAACCGCCGGTCTATTCCAACAGCTACCACTTCCACGGGTTGCGACGGCTGATGGTGCGGGTCTGATCAGGCCTCGGCCAGCGCGTTAAAGGGCAGCATGGTGGTCGACTTGATCTCTTCCATCGACAGCAGGGCGGTCACGTTGTAGACCCGCACCTCGGAAATCAGCGCCTGATAGAACGCATCATAAGCCCGCGCGTTCCTGACCCGCACCTTGAGGATGTAATCGATATCGCCCGCCAGCCGGTGCGCCTCCTGCACTTCGGGACGATCACGCAGGGCCTTGAGGAACTTGCGCTGCCAGTCGGCCTCGTGTTCCGAGGTACGGATCAGTACGAAGAACGTGGCCTCGAACCCCAGCGCCTCGGCATCCAGCAGAACGGTCTGCTGCCCGATGATCCCGGCTCCCTTCATCTTGCGGATGCGATTCCAGACCGGCGTCTTCGAACTGCCGACGCGGGCCGCGATTTCGTCCAGCGACTGGCTGGCGTCGCGCTGCAGCTCGGCCAGAATTTTCCGATCCATGTCGTCAATGCGCACCGACATTCCAATTTTCCTTTCGTTTAGAAACTCACGTCCTGAATGGTGGATCCATTGGAACGTTCGTTCTTATTTGTCGCGCAATCTGGCGAACAATGGGGAATATTTCCTATATTGCAGGTCAAGTCAAACAACCGGCGGACCGCCCAGATGCAACAAACGCACACAGCCCAAAAGACCTGCCATGTCGATTTCGTCGGCGCGGGTCCCGGTGATCCGGACCTGCTGACGGTCAAGGCTCTGACCGCGTTCGACAGGGCCGACGTGGTGCTGCACGACCGGTTGATCAGCGACGCCATCCTGCAGATCGCCGGCCGGTCGGCCCGGCTGATCGACGTGGGCAAGGCCGGTTTCGGCCCCTCGTGGCGGCAAGAGGACATCGACGCACTGCTGGTACGGTTAGCCTTGGAAGGGCAGCGCGTGGTGCGCCTGAAATCCGGAGACGCCACCGTCTTTGGCCGCCTAGACGAAGAAATCGAAGCGCTGGATGCGGCGGGCATTTCCTGGGCCATCATTCCCGGAATCACCGCCGCCTCGGCCGCGGCCGCCAGCATCGGGCAAAGCCTGACGCGCCGAGGCCGCAATTCGTCGGTCCGGTTCCTGACCGGGCACGACATGCAAGGCTTTGCCGATCACGACTGGGCCGGGCTGGCGCGTCCGGGGTCGGTGGCCGCGATCTACATGGGCAAGAAATCCGCCCGTTTCATCCAGGGTCGCCTGCTCATGCACGGCGCCGACCGGGCCACGCCCGTTACCCTGATCGAAAACGCCTCGCGCCCCGACCAGCGGATTTTGGAAACCACCCTAGACCGGTTGGCGTCCGACCTGTCGCAAGCCGACATGACCGGCCCTGCGCTGATGTTCTACGGCCTTGCCCCGCGCGCCGCGGTCCGGGCCGCAACCGAATTGAAGAAGGAGCACGCCTGATGGCCCGCGCTTTTACACCGAAAGTCGTTACCGCCAACGATCTGCTGGAAGGCGACGTGATCTATCTGACCGCCGATGACCGCTGGTCGCGCGATCTGCGCGAGGCCGAGTTGATCACCGACGAAGCGCACGCGCAGCTGCGCCTGCTGGACGCGCAGCGGCAGGTGGACAAGATCGTCGGCGCCTATCTGGCCGATGCCGTCGCCGGGGAAAACGGTCCCGAACCCACGCATTTCCGGGAAGATTTCCGTCGGACTGGCCCGTCCAACTATGCCCACGGCAAACAGGAATCTTCCCCGCAGCCCCGGGCCTGACCTTAGGCCCCTCTCTCCCCATAAAAAGGCCCCGGGTCCGGGGCTGCAACAAGGACAGCTAGACCATGTATCGCTACTCCGAGTTCGACAAAGCATTCCTGGCCGAGCGCAACGCCCAGTTCCGCGCGCAGGTCGAGCGCCGCATCGACGGTTCGCTGACCGAGGACGAGTTCAAGCCCCTGCGCCTGATGAACGGCCTGTATCTGCAACTACACGCCTACATGCTGCGGGTGGCGATCCCCTATGGCACGCTCAACAGCGCCCAGATGCGTCAGCTGGCCCTGCTGGCCGAGAAGTGGGACAAGGGTTACGGCCATTTCACCACGCGCCAGAACATTCAGTACAATTGGCCCAAGCTGCGCGACGTGCCCGACATGCTGGACGCGCTGGCCGAGGTCGGCCTGCACGCGATCCAAACCAGCGGCAACACCATCCGCAACGTGACCGCCGACCATTTCGCCGGTGCCGCAGCAGATGAAATCGCCGATCCGCGCCCCTATGCCGAGCTGCTGCGCCAGTGGTCCACAGACCACCCGGAATTCCAGTTCATGCCGCGCAAGTTCAAGATCGCCATCACCGGGTCCGAGCATGACCGCGCCGTGATCAAGGCCCATGACATCGGCCTCCAACTTGTCGAGCGCGACGGCGTTCTGGGTGCCCGCGTTTTGGTGGGGGGCGGCCTGGGCCGCACGCCCATGATCGGCAAGGAACTGTCTGATTTCGTCGCCTTCGACGACCTGCTGGCATACTTGGAGGCCACCGTTTCCGTCTGGAACCAGATCGGCCGGCGCGACAACAAGTACAAGGCCCGCATCAAGATCACCGTGCATGAACACGGCATCGACGCCATCCGGGCCAAGGTGAACGAGCGCTTCCTGCAGGTGCGCCCGCAGTTCAAGGGCGCCGACATGGCGCTGCTGGATCAGATCAAGGCGCATTTCGCGCCGCCCGCCTTCCGCGAAGGCTCGGTCGCAGCGTTCGAGAGCGCCTATTCGGACGACCCGGTGTTCCGCTCGTGGATCGACACCAACATCGCGCCGCACAAGCAGGCGGATCACGCGATCGTCACGATCTCGCTCAAGAAGCACGGGGCAACGCCGGGTGATGCGACCGCCGAGCAGATGCGCGTGATGGCCGATCTGGCCGAGCAATACGCCTATGACGAGCTGCGCATCAGCCACGAGCAGAACGTGATCCTGCCGCATGTCCACAAATCGGACCTGCCCGCGATCCACGCCAAGCTGAAAGAGCACGGCCTGGCCACCGCGAATATCGGCCTGATCAGCGACATCATCGCCTGCCCCGGCATGGACTATTGCGCGCTGGCGACGGCCCGCTCGATCCCTGTCGCGCAGCAGATCGCGACCCGGTTCGACGAGCTGAAGCTGGAGCACGACATCGGCCACCTGAAGATCAAGATTTCGGGCTGCATCAACGCGTGCGGGCACCACCATGTGGGCCATATCGGCATCCTGGGCCTGGATCGCGCCGGAGTGGAGAACTACCAGATCACGCTGGGCGGAGACGCCACCGAAACGGCCGCCATCGGCGACCGCACCGGTCCGGGCTTTGCCTATGACGAGATCGTCCCGGCCATCGAGCGGATCATCGAGACCTATCTGGACCAACGCGAAAGCCCCAAGGAGACCTTTCTGGAGACCTATCGCCGGATTGGAATGGCCCCGTTCAAGGCGGCCCTCTACCCCGAGGCGCGCGCCAATGCCGCTTGACGAAATCCAGACCGAGCTGGGCAAGGGGCGCCAGGCGCTGACCGAGAAGGTCGAGGCGCTCAACGCCCGCTACCGGCATCACAGCGCCCATGACGTGATGCATGGGGCGCTGGAAAATGCCGGCAAGATCGCTCTGGTTTCCAGCTTTGGCGCCGAGTCGGTAGTGCTGCTGCACATGGCTGCGGTGATCGACAAGAACACCCCGGTGCTGTTCGTGGACACCCAGATGCTGTTCGCCGAGACGTTGATCTATCAGCAGGAGGTGAGCGAGCGCCTAGGGCTGAAGAACGTGCGGGTCATCCGCGCCGACGAAGAAGACCTTCAGCGGGACGACCCCTATGGCGCGCTACGGCTAAAGGACCCTGATGCCTGCTGCACCCTGCGCAAGACGATCCCGCTGCAGCGGGCGCTGGCGGGTCATGACGGCTGGATCACCGGGCGCAAGCGGTTCCAGTCGGGCACCCGCGCCGCACTCGAATTCTTTGAGGTCGAGGACGGCACCGGCCGGATCAAGGTCAACCCTCTGGCCCATTGGGCGCCCGAAGACGTACGCGCCTATATGGAAGAAAACCGGCTGCCTCGGCACCCGCTGGTGGCCAAGGGATACCCTTCGATCGGCTGTGCGCCCTGCACCTCGCCGGTGAAGGAAGGCGAAGACCCCCGCGCCGGGCGCTGGCGCGATCAGAACAAGGAAGAATGCGGCATCCATTTCGTGAACGGCAAGATGGTGCGCAGCGGAGAGAAAACATGACTGTTATCGTGACCGATGGGGGCTTTGCCCCCGATGACTGGACCGACGGCTTCGTCTCGCTGGACGATGCCGCAAACGACGTGATCGCGTTGGACGTGACGTCGGACACCGACCCCGACGCGCTGTTCGAGCGGCTGGGCAATGCACAGATGGTGCGGGTGGATTTCCCCTCTTTCGCCGACGGGCGCGGTTTCACCATCGCGCGCGTCCTGCGCCTAAAGGGCTATACCGGCCGCCTGCGCGCCAAGGGGCACGTTCTGGCCGACCAATACGCAATGGCACGGCGCAGCGGCTTCGACGAGGTCGAGATCGACGCCGAGCTTGCCGCCCGCCAGCCCGAGGACCAATGGCTGGCCCGCGCCAACTGGCAGGGCCACGACTATCAGGCCCGCCTGCGCGGCTGATGCGACAAACGGGGCAATCTGCCCCCTTTTCCTGACATGGATCAAAGATTAAACGGAGATGCCGGTTTAGCAGACCGGCAGGTG
This sequence comes from Ruegeria sp. BHSB172, assembly GCF_059613165.1. Taxonomy (NCBI): domain Bacteria; kingdom Pseudomonadati; phylum Pseudomonadota; class Alphaproteobacteria; order Rhodobacterales; family Roseobacteraceae; genus Ruegeria; species Ruegeria sp. BHSB172. The sequence continues at coordinate 12,933 of NZ_JBXWRZ010000007.1, read as the reverse complement.
AAACGATGACCGAGATGAAATCCGTGACCGAAGCAACCGCCGTGAAGGCCCCTACCCTGCCTGACGCTCAGACCGTCACCGAAGTGAAGCATTGGACCGACAGTCTGTTCTCGTTCAATGTGACGCGCCCGCAATCGCTGCGGTTCCGCTCGGGCGAGTTCGTGATGATCGGCCTTCTGGGCGACAACGGCAAACCGCTGCTGCGCGCCTATTCCATCGCTTCGCCAGCCTGGGATGACGAGCTGGAATTCTACTCGATCAAGGTGCCGGATGGCCCGCTGACCTCGAAACTGCAGCACATCAAGCCGGGCGACCAAATCATCCTGCGGCCCAAGCCGGTGGGGACGCTGGTGCATGACGCGCTGCTGCCGGGCAAACGGATCTGGTTCTTTGCAACCGGCACCGGGTTTGCGCCCTTTGCCTCGCTGCTTCGCGAACCGCAGACATATGAGGACTATGACGAGGTCATCATCACCCACACCTGCCGCGAGGTGGCCGATCTGGAATACGGCCGCCAACTGATCGAGAAGATCAAGCAGGACGAGATGCTGTCCGAACTGATCGGCGAAGGTTTTGCCGACAAGATCCGCTATTACCCGACGACCACCCGCGAACAGAGCCCCAAGATGGGCCGGATCACCGACCTGCTGAAGGACGGCACCGTGTTCAAGGATCTGGGCATCGAGGGCGGGATCAAGCCCGAAACCGACCGCGCCATGGTATGCGGGTCGCTGGCCTTCAACCACGACATCAAGGCCATTCTCGAAGAGTTCGGCCTGCGCGAAGGCGCGAACTCGGACCCGAAAGAGTTCGTGATCGAAAAGGCCTTTGTCGGCTGAAGTAGGAAATGGCCGGTGCCCCAGGCGCCGGCCGCCGCCCCGGGCGCGGTCGGGGCAAAGAATTTCGCGCGCCGCCTGCTTTATCCCGCTTGAAAGACGCGGGGTCTCAGTTTAAATTCCCGGCTCGAAATTCTGCAATTATCAAAGGAATGAACCCATAGCTCGCAGACCTCACAACGCGCCGCCGCAACGCGACACCGGCCCGCGCGTCAATGACAAGATCCGTGCCCCCGAAATCCGCCTGATCGGCGCCGATGGTGAAAATATCGGGGTGGTTCATCCCGCCAAAGCCATGCAACTCGCCGCCGACGCCGGCCTGGACCTGGTCGAGATTTCGCCCAACGCGAATCCGCCGGTCTGCAAGATCATGGACTTCGGCAAGTACAAGTACGAAACGCAGAAGCGCGAAGCCGAAGCCCGCAAGAAACAGAAAATCATCGAAGTGAAAGAGGTCAAGTTCCGGCCCAACACCGACACGCATGACTATGACGTGAAGATGCGGAACGTGGTCAAGTTTCTTGAGAAGGGCGACAAGGTCAAGGTGACCCTGCGCTTCCGCGGCCGCGAGATGGCGCACCAGAATCTGGGGCGCGAACTGCTTGAGCGCGTGGCCGAGGACGTCAAGGAAATCGGCAAGATCGAGAACATGCCGAAGATGGAAGGCCGCCAGATGATCATGATGATCGGGCCGCTGCCACAGAAGTAACCCAGCACCTGTTCAGGGCATCAAGGCTCCCTCGGATCGAGGGAGCCTTTTTCGTTGGCCGGCTCAGATCACCCGCGACATCGCGCGGCCCAGCTTTTCGACCAGTTCGTCCAGCTGCACTTCTTCGATGATGAATGGCGGCGCCAGCAGGATATGGTCGCCGTTCCGGCCATCGCGGGTGCCGGACATGGGATAGCAGATCAGCCCTTCGTCAAACGCTGCCTTCTTGATCTTCGCTGCCACGCCCAGGCCCGGATCGAACGGCGCGCGCGTGTCACGATCGGCCACCAGCTCGATCCCGCGGAACAGGCCGCGCCCACGCAGGTCGCCGACATTGGGGTGCTGGCCGAAAGCGGCCTGCAGCCTTTCGTGCAGCGCATCTCCCATCGCCCGCGCCCGCTCGGGCAGGTGGCGATCGGTCAGCTTCTGCACCACGGCCAGCGCCGCCGCGGTCGCGACCGGATGACCGACATAGGTATGCCCGTGCTGGAAGAACCCCGACCCGTCGCGGATCGCCTCGTAGATTGCCCCAGTACACAGGGTCGCACCGATGGGCTGGTACCCGGCCCCCAACCCTTTGGCGATGCACAGGATATCCGGCGCGACCCCATCGTGGTCGCACGCAAACAGGTGGCCGGTGCGGCCCATGCCGCACATGACCTCGTCCAAGATCAACAGAACGCCGTAGCGGTCACAGATTTCGCGGATCCGCTTGAAATAGCCCTCGACAGCCGGCACCGCCCCCAGCGTGGCCCCGACCACCGGCTCGGCGATGAAGGCCATCACGGTGTCCGGCCCCAGCCGCAGGATTTCGGCCTCAAGCTCATCCGCGACGCGCTGGCCATAGTCAAACCTGGTCTCGCCGTCCCGCTTCTCGGCATATTCATAGCAGGGCGCGATATGGCTCATATCGATCAACATCGGCGCGAACTGCGCCCGGCGCCACGCATTGCCACCGGCCGACAGCGCCCCCAGCGTGTTGCCGTGATAGCTCTGGCGGCGCGCGATGACCCGCGAGCGCTCGGGCTGCCCGACTTCCAGGAAATACTGACGCGCCAGCTTGATCGCCGCCTCGGTCGCCTCGGACCCGCCCGAGACGAAATAGACCCGCTCCAGCTCGCCCGGCGCCTGTGCGATCAGCAGATCCGCCAGCGCCTCGGCCGGTTCCGACGTCATGAACCCGGTATGGGCAAAAGCGACCTTTTCAACCTGTTCCTGCACCGCGCGGATCACCTCAGGGTCGGAATGCCCCAGGCACGATACCGCCGCGTCGCCGCAATCCAGGTACCGTTTGCCCAGAGTATCGATCAGATAACACCCGTCGCCCTTGGCGGCTGTTGGCAACTGGGCCTTGGTGTGGCGGGGAAAAACATGGCTCATGTCAAAGTCCTTTCAAACGGGCCACAAGCGCCGCGACCGAGGCTGCGTTGTCCGGCCAGATATTTCCATCGGCGTCCGTCAGGCTGTTCTCGAACCCAACCCGCACATCAGCGCCACGACACGCAGCCGCAAGCAAACAGTCATGTTCGCGCCGGCCGAACGCACACACCATCAATGGCGCGTGGGTTTCGGGAAAGGCGTCCAGATCGGCGGGCAGGGATTCCTGGCCCGTCGCATAGCGCCCTAAAACAAGCAGGCGTTCTTCCTGCCCGGCCCGCACGACACCGCGCGCCTGCCAGTCCCGCAACAGCTCCGCATCGGCCGCATCATACAGGATATGCTGAACCCGCGTGCCCTGTTCGGCGCACAGCGCATAAACCCGCTCTGCCAGCCGGGGCGCGCGGTCCATCTCTCGCACCGCGATCGACGCCCATGCGGGCTGAACCAGACGCAGGCAGTCGTACTGCGCTGCAACATCAAAGATGCCTGCCGCCTCGGTGGTGATCTGGATGTCCAGCGCGGGAACGGTGCGGCGCAACTCGGCCAGTGTCTCGCGGTATTTCCCCGCATCCAGCGAGTGCGTCCCGTCACCTTCACGCACATGCAGGTGCAGACCATCGGCACCGGCCGCATGGCAGGCCCGTGCCGCCGCCACGATCTCGCCGATCGTCAATGGGATCGCCGGGTGGTCCGAATACTGACGGCGCGCCCCATTCGGAGCGACCAGCACATAGGGAAGCATCTTTGGCCGTTGAGTTTCGCTCATGGTCTCATCCGTTCATTCTGCCCGAGATGTATACCTCAGCTCGCCGTTTTGTGATTGAAATTTTCATAACATATGTTTTTCTTCTCTCATGCAAAACTCGACCCCTCAACTGATCGACCAGCTGCGCCACGAGATCGACCGCATGCCGGCCCAGCTTCAGGCCGCCGCCAAGTATGTCATCGACCACCCGGCCGATTTCGCGTTGGATTCGATCCGCACCACGGCAGACAAGATCGGCGTCAGCACGAACGCGGTCATCCGGCTTGCACGATACATGGGCTATGAGCGTTTCGAGGACTTTCGAAGACCGTTCCGCCACGACCTGACAACCGACCGGGAAGACCGGCTCAATCAAGGCTGGCTGTCGCGCATGGCCGACAGCGGAGAGTTCGGCGCCGCCCAGGCGGGATTCGCCCGGAACGAGTTAAACGTGGTGGCGCGCTCTTTGCGCCTGCTGGATCCGGCCAAGGTGGAGCGCGCGGTGACACTCATGACTTCGGCGCGCAGGTGCTTCGTGACCGCCACGCGCGCCAGCTACGCGCTGGCCTATTATTTCCACTATGCGGGCCGAATGGCGCATCCCGGCCTGCACCTTATCCCGCGCCACATGGGATCAGCCATCGACGATCTTCTCGAGGCCGATCATGGTGACTGCCTGTTTGCCATGACGGTGCACCCCTATTCCGCCGATACGATCCAAGCCATGCGATTTGCCCGTAACCGGGGGCTTCGGCTGATCCTGCTGGCCGACAGCGACGTAATCGCGCCGGGCATTGACGCGGACGTGACCCTGACGGTCAGCACACGGTCGAGACATCTGTTTTCAAGCTTTTCCGGGTCCATGGCCGCAATCGAAGTTCTGCTGGGTCACCTTTTCGCGCAGAGCGGTGACGCCGCCGCAGAACGGGTCCGCCGATACCAGCAAGCCCGCGAAGACGCAGGCGCATATTGGGAACCCGCCAAACTGCCGCGCCTGCGCTCCAAATAAAAAGCCCCTCGCCGGGGCTTTTCGCAGTCGTGATGTCAGATGCAGGCCTGCACGGCCCGTCGAGTCATCACCCCCACCAGGTGGGCGCGGTACTCCTTGCTGCCGTGCAGATCTCCTATCATGTTCATCGGGTTGACCCGCAGGTCCATCAGGGCATCGGGCCGGAACTCCTTGTTCAGCGCCTGCTCGGCCTCGGTCCAGCGGAACACACCATCCTCGCTGGCCCCGGTTACGGCCACCCTCACCCCATCGGCAAAGCGCGCGAGGAACACGCCAACCAATGCAAAGCGCGAGGCTGGCTGCAGGAATTTTTGATAGCTCGCAACCTGCGGCACCGGGAACCGAACCGAGGTGATGATCTCCCCCTCGTCCAGTGCCGTGGTGAACATGCCCTGAAAGAAGTCATCGGCAGCGATCTGACGGGAATGGGTCACGACCACGGCACCCGATCCCAACACCGCCGCCGGGTAACACGCCGCCGGATCGTTGTTGGCCAGCGAGCCACCGATCGTGCCGCGATTGCGTACCGCCGGGTCGCCGATATGACTGGCCAGATCGGCCAGCGCCGGATACTTGTCGGCAACCTCTCGCGCCACGGTCGCATGGGTCGTCGCTGCACCGATGGCAATCGATCCGTCATCCTCGACACACACCCCCTTCAATTCGGGAATGCCGCCCAGGCTCACCAGTGTCGTGGGCGCAGCAAGGCGCTGTTTCATCGTTGGGATCAGGGTCTGCCCGCCACCCAACGCCTGTGCATCCTCCCCCGCCAATGCCGCAACCGCGTCGGCGATGGTCGAGGGACTCTTGAACTCGAAATTGTACATTTCGCTCTTCCTTTCCGAAAGGCGAGGAACCGCCCTTCATCTGGCTGTAAATATCCCGGGGAGCGCGAGGGGCTGCCCCCTCGCACACCAACCTCTCCACTCAGCTGTTCATCGCCGCCCAAACACGCGACGGGCTGACCGGCATGTCGATGTGGTCCACCGCCTTGCCACCCGAGTTCAGCGCATCGATCACGGCATTGACCACCGCAGGCGGCGATCCAATCGCCCCGGCCTCGCCGCAGCCCTTTACACCCAACGGGTTGTGCGTGCACGGCGTCTGGCTCGAATGATCCACGGTATAGAACGGCACGTCATCGGCCCGCGGCATGGCATAGTCCATGAAGGACGCGCTCAGCAGCTGACCGTTCTCGTCATAGACGCAGTTCTCGAGCAAGGCCTGACCGATCCCCTGTCCGATACCGCCATGCACCTGGCCATCAACGATCATCGGGTTGATGATGTTGCCGAAATCATCCGCCGCGGTGAACCGTTCGATGGTCACCTGCCCGGTCTCGGGGTCAACCTCGACCTCGCAGGCATAGGCGCCGGCCGGGAAGGTAAAGTTGGCCGGATCATAGAACGCGGTCTCCTCCAGCCCCGGCTCGACCTCCAGCGGGAAGTTGTGCGGAACATAGGCCGTCAGGGTCACATCGCCCCAGGCCACCGACTTGTCGGTGCCGGCCACGGTGAACTGGCCGTCTTTCAGCTCGATATCGGCCTCGGAGGCTTCCAGCAGATGCGCCGCGATCTTCTTGGCCTTTTCGATCACCTTCTCGGTCGCCTTGACCATGGCCGATCCACAAACCGCCAGCGAGCGCGAGCCATAGGTGCCCATGCCGAACGGGATCTTCGAGGTATCGCCGTGCACGATCTCGACCATCGACTCGTCGATGCCGATCATGTCGGCCACGACCTGCGGAAAGGCGGTCTCGTGCCCCTGCCCGTGGCTGTGCGCCCCGACCATGACGCTGATCGAACCGGTGGCGTTCACCCGCACGGTTGCCGCGTCATACAGGCCCGCACGCGCCCCCAGCATCCCCACGATGTTCGAGGGCGCGATGCCGCAGGCCTCGATATAGCAGTTCACGCCCAGGCCGCGCAGCTTGCCCCGCGCCTCGCTTTCGGCGCGTCGCGCCGGGAAGCCCGCGAAATCGGCGGCTTGCTCCAGCTTGTCCATGGTGCCGTTGTAGTCGCCGGTATCATAGGTCAGCGCCACCGGCGTGTCATAGGGGAACTGCGTGATGAAGTTCTGCCGGCGCAGCGCCACCGGATCAACGCCCAACTCGCGCGCAGCCTTGTCGATCACGCGCTCCAGCTGATAGGTCGCCTCGGGGCGGCCTGCGCCGCGATAGGCATCCACCGGCACGGTGTTGGTGAACATCGCCCGCACGTTCACCTGAATGACCGGCGTCTTGTAGTTGCCCGCCATCAGCGTCCCGTGCAGCCAGGTCGGCACCGAACTGGAAAACGTCGACAGATACGCCCCCAGATTGGCATAGGTATGGGTCCGCAGCCCGACGAAATTGTTGTCGGCATCCAGCGCCAGCTCGATCTTGCTGACATGGTCGCGGCCCTGCGCATCCGACATGAACGCCTCGGACCGGCTGGCCGTCCACTTGACCGGGCGGTTGCACGCCTTGGCCGCGAAGGTGCAGAACGCCTCTTCTGCGTAGTGGAAGATCTTGGTGCCGAAACCGCCACCCACGTCCGGCGCCACGACGCGGACCTTGTGCTCGGGCAGGCCCAGCACGAAGGCACACATCAGCAACCTGATCACATGCGGGTTCTGCGAGGTGGTATAGAGCGTGTATTCATCCGTGCCCCGGCTGTATTCCGCCACGGCCACGCGCGGCTCCATCGGGTTGGCGACCAGACGGTTGTTCACCAGTTCCAAGGTGGTGACATGCGCCGCATTGGCGAACACCTCGTTCACCTTGTCATCGTCGGCCTCGCCCAACTGCCAGTCATAACAGATATTGTTTTTCAGATCGTCATGGACCAGCGGCGCGCCCTCTTCAGCGGCGGCTTTCATGTCCAGAACGGCGGGCAATTCCTCGATATCCACGTCGATTGCTTCGGCCGCGTCACGGGCCTGTTCCAGGCTGTCGGCCACGACGGCCGCGATCGGGTCGCCCACATGGCGCACCTTGCCTTGCGCCAGGATCGGGTGCGGCGGTTCCTGCATGGGCGCGCCATGCTTGTCGGTCACCTCCCAGCCGCAGGGCATGCCGCCCACGCCTTCGAAATCTTTGCCGGTAAACACCCGAACCACGCCGGGCATGGCCTCGGCGGCGGACAAGTCGATGCTTTTGATCCGGCCATGTGCGATGTCAGATCGCAGAAAATACACATAGGCCTGACCGCGGATGTTGATGTCGTCGGTGTAATTGCCCGCTCCGGTCAAAAAGCGCACGTCCTCGCGGCGCTTGGAACTGGCTCCGATGCCACTGTCTTTGGGCATAGCTTGTTCTCCTCCCATAAACGGATGCTTGTGCGCATCCCTGTCATCCCACGGGCGCCTCCTCCTGCGCCCGCAGCGGCATCACTCGGCAGCGATGTGGCTGACGTCCTGGCCGGACGCGGCCATGATCGCCTTGACGATGTTGTGGTACCCGGTGCAGCGGCACAGGTTGCCTTCCAGGTATTTGCGGATTTCGGCCTCGGTCGGGCGTGGGTTTTCCTTCAGCAGGGCCGCCGCCGACATCACCATACCGGGCGTGCAGAAACCGCATTGCAGGCCGTGATGATCCTGAAACGCCTGCTGGATCACGTTCAGCGATCCGTCCGGGTTGGCCTGCCCCTCGATGGTACCGACCTCGGCCCCGTCCGCCTCGAGCGCCAGCATGTTGCAGGACTTCACCGCCGCGCCGTTCACATGAACCACGCAGGCGCCGCATTGGGCCGTGTCACAGCCCACATGGGTACCGGTCAGCGACAGGTGATCGCGCAGAAAGCTGGACAGCAGCGTCCGGCCCTCGACATCACCGCTCACGGTCTTTCCGTTCACGGTCATTGAGACCTGTGTCATAAGTTCCTCCCATTTTCGTATTTATCCTTGGCCCGAGTTAAACACGGGAAAAGTCGTTTGAGAACAAAAATCTTGGCCGTTTCGAACCCGTCCGTTGGGGGGCAATTGCCAACATGTATTGCAGGTCGCCAGCGGAGCGAAACTGCCGTTACGTCACTTTGCGTTTCGCGCGGGGTTGCGGACGGGTCGGGATTTCCTTGAGCAGACCACCGACGCCCATCGCCGCGATATCGGCACCCGTCGTCGGGATCCCGCAGGCCACCCGCGAGAGCACCCAGTCGGCCCCGTTCAACGCGGGCGAGCGTGCGCATCCCGGCAAACCGATGACCGGCCGCTTGCCCAAAGCCCCGAGAAACAACAGGTTGCCCGGATCAACCGGCATGCCGAAGCGCTCCACCTGTCCGCCCGCGCGCCGAACAGCCTGCGGCGCGACGTCCTCGACATCGGATGTGGCCGAGCCGGTCAGGATCATCACGATATCGGTGTTCATCCGGGACAATGCCTGCGCCAGAGCGTCGATCGCGTGCGGAACGATCTGTACGTCGTCCAGGCTCAGACCCAGGGCCTCGACCCGGCCGCGCATCGCGACGATACCCTTTTCGTTGGGCGGCCCGCCGGGGATGTCGGTCACCACCAACCCGGCGCTGCCAAACTTCGGCGTGGCAAGGCGAATGGCTCCTTTGTCCAGCTTCGCCGCACGCTGAACGTCCGCCAGCGGCACCGCGTAGGAAATGACCTTGATCGTGGCGACCATGCCGCCCGCACCCATCTGCTGATGCTGAGGAACGGTGGCCACCGTGATCATCGGGTTGACCTGATTGAACGCAAGCAGAGCCTCAACGTCCAGAACGGCAACCCCAGCTTGATCCGCAATCAGGTTGACGCGGCCCGTAAACGGATCGGTCACGCGCAAGTTGGCACCCTTCGGATCCGGGGTCAGCGCCGCGGCCAATTGGCGCGCTGCCTCGTCCTCGTGACAGTCGCCGGGTTCCAGCCGCGCTACGACCACCTCGGACACGCCCGCCTCGGTCAACAAGGCAACATGCGCGTCGCCTAGCATCATTCCCTTGCGCAGCTTTTTCGTGCCAGCCATGACCGAATGCGCAAGGATCGCACCCTTCGCGTCCGCAACCGGTAATGGGCCGAATTTCATGCCTTGCCCCGCAGCACGGCCGTCATCTGCGCGATGATCGCAACAGCAATCTCAGCCGGTCCTGCAGCACCGATATCCAGACCGATCGGCCCATGAATGCGCTGCAACTGCGTTGCCGAGAATCCCGCCTCGGTCATCCGCTGCACCCGTTTGGCATGGGTGCGCGACGACCCCAGCGCGCCGATATAGAACACGTCCGAGTTCAGCGCAGCCTGCAGAGCCGGATCATCCAGCTTGGGGTCGTGGGTCAGCAGAACCATCGCCGTGCGCGCGTCCAGACCGATGCTGGCCACGGCCTCGTCCGGCCAGTCGGTCAGCAGCTTTTCACCGGGAAAACGGGATTTGGACGCAAACGCCTCGCGCGGGTCGATGATGATCGGGTCATAACCCGCGATCCGCACCATCGGCACCAGTGCCTGCGCGATATGGACCGCGCCCACCACGATCAGCCGCAAGGGCGGGTTGTGCACGGCCACGAAGGTCTGACCATCTTCTTCGAACCCCGAGCGATCCATGCGCAGCCGGTCCGCATAGGCGTTGCGCCGCAGCGCGCGGTGGCCGGTCTCGACGTTGACCTCATAGGCCATGGGCTCGCGCCGCGCCCGCGCCGCCACCAGTTCGGCCAGCATCGGTTCTGGCAGGACCGAGCCCACCGGCTCGACCAGAACCCGGATCGTGCCTCCGCAGGCCAGCCCGACGGCAAAGGCATCCTCGTCGCTGACACCGAATTCCAACAGGCGCGCCTCGCCCTCCTGCATGGCCTCGAGCGCCTCGACGATCACCGCGCCTTCGACACATCCGCCCGAGACCGAGCCTTCGATCCGGCCGTCGCCGCCGATGACCAGCTGGGCACCCACCCGCCGGGGCGCGCTGCCCCAGGTTTCGACGACGGTGGCCAACGCGGCTCCACGCCCTTTGCGGAACCACGCCAGAGCCGTTTCCGGGCTGTTGTCAAATCTGTCCATCGGAGTCTCCCGCCTGATCCGCTTCAACATAAGCAGGTTTTGCGGGATGAAAAGCAACCCGGCACGTCACCGCGCGCCGGGCTTTCAAGGATATGCGCAGCGGGCCGTCACTCGGCCGGATGCGCTTGCTCTGAGGGTTGGCCCAACAGCCGTTCGGGCAGCGCAAAGGCAATGGCGATGAACGCCAGGCCCAGAACAATGCCCAGAATGTCGCCAGGCAGGCCTGTTACAGCATCATAGCCCGAGCCCGGTACGACACCGAGTGTTACCTTTCCGCCCCAGATCGGGTCGAGCTGGCCGCTGGCCTTCCACATCGGATAGGTCATCATGTAGGCCGCAGCGCCCAGCAATCCGCCCGCCACGAAGAACAGCGCGTCCTTGCGCCCCGAGGCCGCGGCCACCAAGCCCGTTCCGGGGCAAAAGCCGGCCATCGCCCAGCCGGCCCCCAGCAGCAGCCCGCCCAGGAAGACGCCGGCATAGGCCGCCTTGATCGACATGTGGCCCACATCGACCAGCCCGATCATTTGACCGCCGAACATCAGAACCGAACCAAGACCGATGGCCAGCATGATCGCCTTGGCCAACCGCAGATCCGTCAGGTTCAGCATCTTGTTGATGGTCGAAGGGTTCGACGCGCCGACCCGATCAAGGACCGCGCCAAATGCGACCCCTATGACAATTGCAAGTATGATCGACATCATGGCTCAGGCCTCCTTCTTGAACATCAGGATCGAAACGGTGATCGCGGCGGCAAAAGCTCCGGCGGCGAAAATGTACCCGCTGACGGCCGTCTGCATCATGCCCGACATCATGTGTCCGGACGTGCAGCCCCCGGCCAGCCGTGCGCCGTACAAAACGATGAAACCTCCCAGAAAGGCGACCAGATAGCGTTTCAACGGGTCGTCGCCGTAATTCGCCCGCCACAATGCGGGAACCTTGCGGTCCTGGCCCTCGATACCGCCCCGTGCCCTAGCCGACAGGAACCCGCCCAACATCATCGCAAGGACGAAGACAAAGGAATAGTTCAGCGGGTTCGCAACCGATTTCGCGTATTTGCCCCCGGATTTCGCCAGATAGGCGTTGGTCGAAGTATAGCCCTCATCGGTTGCGGTCACGAAATCCGGGTTGACGGCATCGGCGATGATGCCGTCCAGAATGACGAACTGCGTGGACACGCCGATCGGCTTGACCAGCAAGATCGCCAAAAAGAACACAAGGCCGAGCAGAACTCCACCCGCTTTCCAGGTCATTGGCATGGCATTTCCTCCTGAAGATTCTCACATTCCATTTCCCTTATACTTTAAGCATTCCGTTTCCTGCATGATTTGGATCAAATGGCCCGGGAGCCTCCGGTTGATTAACGCGAGCCGCCGCTCTACGCTCGCGGCGCCGGTCTGCGGTATCCCTGATTTTCGAGATTTGGAGACGAACATGTTGAAACACATTTCCGCATCTTTCTTGGCGGCGCTTGTCGCGGCAGCCCCCGCCTGGGCAGACACATTCGAAAAATACGGAGAGGTCGAGGGCTGGAAGGTCTTCATCGACAACGACAAGAAATCCTGCTTGATCGAGGCCGTGGACGACGTGGAAAACGTGGTTCAGATGGGCCTGACCGAAGATCGCGGCGTGGGATATGTCGGGGTCTTTACCAAGGCCGAAACCGACATCAAGCGTGGCGAGAAGGAAGGGGTCGCGATCCTTTTGGGCGACAACCTCTATGTCGGCGAGGCAACTGGCATGAAGGGCAACATCACCAAGGGCTATTCGGGCGGCTATGTCCTGTCGGACGATCCGCAATTCGCCGATGATCTGGCGCGCCAGAAGGTGATGATCGTCTTCCCCGAGAAGTCTTTTGGCTTCACCGTCGATCTGACCGGCACCTACAAGGCCATGGAAATGGCACGCGAATGCAATGAGAAACTGATGCAGTAACTACTATGACAAAGCCGCCATCAGGCGCGCTTTTTCTCCCTGGTCGTCGGGTCTTGAGATCACGGCGGCCAGATCCTCGAGCGATGCAATAGAGTGACCGGCGCGGAAGCTGTCCACATGCGGCAGCATGGCGGCGACGCCCTGCGCCTTGGGCGCGAACCCGTCCCAGCGCAGCAGCGGGTTAAGCCAGATCAGTCGACGGGCCGACAGGTGCAGGCGTTCGATCTCTTTTTCCAGCAGATCGGGGTCACCCCGTTCCAGCCCGTCTGTGATCAGCAGCACGACGGCCCCCTGCCCCATAACTCGGCGCGACCAGTCTCGGTTGAACTGGTGCAGGCATTCGCCGATG
>NZ_JBXWRZ010000006.1:0-131486 GCF_059613165.1 Ruegeria sp. BHSB172 | reverse complement strand
CCCGGCGCCAACGCGCTGGCCGTCTCCGAGCGGGTCGAGGCGGAACTGGAGCGCCTGTCGCGCGCCTTCCCGACGGATGTGGAATACGCGATTCCGTTCAATACCACCGATTTCGTCGAACAATCCTTGAACGATGTGGTTTCGACCCTGATCCTGACCTTCATCCTGGTGATCTCGGTCGTGTTCGTGTTTTTGGGCAGTTGGCGGGCCACGATCATTCCGGCAGTGGCCATTCCGGTTTCGCTGATCGGAACCTTCGCGTTCCTGCTGCTGTTCGGCATGTCGCTGAACACGATCTCTCTGTTCGCGCTGGTGCTGGCCATCGGCATCGTGGTCGATGACGCCATCGTGGTGGTCGAGAACGTGGAACGCATCATCGCCGAAGAAGGCCTGCCGCCCGCCGAAGCGACGCGCAAGGCGATGGGCCAGATCACCGGCCCTGTCATCGCGACCACGCTTGTCCTGTTGGCGGTGTTCGTGCCCGTGACCTTCATGCCCGGGATCTCGGGGCGGCTGTATTCCCAGTTCGCGGTCACCATTTCCACCGCGGTCGTGATCTCGTCGATCAACGCGCTGACGCTGTCTCCGGCCTTGTGCGGAATGGTCTTGCGGGCGCGGTCCGGCCCGCCCAAGGGGCTGCTGGCCGCGTTCGAGGGGTTTATCGGCTCGATGCGCGCGGGCTATGTGGCCATCGTGCGCAAGCTGCTGATCGTCCCGGCAGTGTCCTTGGCAATCGTGGCCGGGTTCGGCTTTGGCGGGGTCACGATCATGTCGAACACCTCCAGCGGCTTCCTCCCGCTCGAAGACAACGGTTACCTGTTCGTCGACATCCAACTGCCCGACGCGGCCACCCTGGAACGGACCGAGGCCGTGACCAAGCGCGTCGACGACCAGATCCGCCAGATCCCCGGCGTGGCCAATACCGTGCTGATCAACGGTTTTTCGATGCTCAACGGCACCATCACCAATGGCGCAGCGATTTTCGCGAACCTCGACAACTGGGACGACCGCCAAGATGAAGACCTGAGCGCCGACGCCATCCTGCAGAAGGTGCTGGCCATCGCCAATGGTGAATCCGCCGCCTCGATCGTGGCCTTTAACCCGCCACCGATCCAGGGTTTGGGCATGTCGGCCGGCGTGGAAATGGAGGTGCAGCAAACCGGAGGCGGCTCGCCTCAGGATCTCGCGTCGGCGGTCGGGTCCTTTGTCTATGCCGCCAACCAGAGGCCGGAAATCGGCCAAGCCTACACGACCTTCCGGGCCAACGTGCCTCAGTTGTTCGTGGATCTGGATCGCGAGAAGGCCAAGACGCTGCAGGTCTCGGTCGCCGAGATCTTCCAGACCATGCAGGCGCAGTTGGGGTCGTATTATGTCAACGACTTCAACCTGTTCGGCCGCGTCTATCGCGTGATGATCCAGGCCGAGGGGTCGTATCGCGACAATGTCGAGGACATCTCCAACCTGTATGTACGTTCGAATGAGGGCAAGATGGTTCCGTTGGGCACGCTGATCGACGTGGAAAACGTGCTGGGGCCAGTATTGCTGAAGCGGCACAACCTGTTCCGCTCGGCCACGGTGACTGCGGTGCCGGCCGAAGGGCTGTCGACCGGTGACGCCATCGCCGTGATGACCGAGGAATCAGCCACCGCCCTGCCCCCCGGTTATGCGTTCGAATGGACCGGTACGGCCCAGCAGCAGCTGGCCTCAGGCGGGCTGGTCGTGGTGATCCTGGGGCTGGCGATCCTGTTCGGCTATCTGTTCCTGGTGGGGCAATACGAAAGCTGGACCATGCCGGTTTCGATCCTGCTGTCGGTGATCGTCGCCCTGTTCGGCGCGGTCGCGGCGGTGGCGATCGTGGGCAGCGACATCAACCTCTACACGCAGATCGGGATGATCATGCTGGTGGGGCTTGCATCGAAAAACGGCATTCTGATCGTTGAATTCGCGATGGAGCAGCGCGCCAAGGGCTTGTCCATCAAAGAGGCCGCCGCCGAGGCCGCGCATCAGCGGTTCCGGGCCGTGATGATGACGGCGCTGTCCTTCCTACTGGGCGTCGTGCCGCTGCTGGCGGCCAGCGGGGCCGGTGCGGCCAGCCAGAAGGCCATCGGCGTGGCCGTGTTCGGCGGCATGTTGGCGGCAACGCTGGTCGGCGTGATCGTGGTTCCGGTTCTCTATGCCGTCATGCAGGGGCTGCGGGAATGGATCAAGGGCAGCAAGGGTTCGGGGCCATCCGAGGAAACGGCCTGAGTTCCCGGCGGACTAGGAACAAAAACCGCCCCGCTGATGCGGGGCGTTTTTTGGGCAACCACAATTTCATCAGCCCGCCAGCGCGGGTTCCGCCTGACGGCGCACCTGCATCCACGCGTCCAGCCGCGCGACCTGATCGGCGCTCAGTCGCAGGCCCAGCTTGTTGCGCCGCCAGATCACGTCCTGCGCGGTGCGGGCGTATTCCTTGTCCATCAGCCAGACCACTTCGCGTTCGGTCAGCGTCGCCCCAAAATCTTCGCCCAGATCCGCGGCGGATATTGCATCGCCCAGGATCAGCCGGGCCTCAGTACCATAGGCGCGCACCAACCGACGCGCCCAGCCTTGGGTCAGAAAGGCGTAATCGGCCATCAATCCGTCGATCAGTCCTTGCACCCCTTCAACAGGGAAATCACCGCCCGGCAGGGCAACGCCCGCGGTCCAGGGGCCGGGCAGGTCCGGGAAATGCTCGGCAACCTTGTCCATCGCGCTTTCGGCCAGCCGGCGATAGGTGGTGATCTTTCCCCCGAAAATGTTCAGAACCGGCGCACCACCCTCGGCATCCACCTTCAGCGTATAGTCCCGCGTCGCCGCCGTGGCGCTTTGCGCACCGTCGTCATACAGGGGCCGCACACCCGAATAGGTCCAGACGATCTGCTCCCGCGTTACGGGCTGTTTGAAGTATTTTGACGCGAAGGCGCACAGATAGTCCTGCTCGGCCTCGCTGCAGACGGGCGGTTCGGACGGATCGGGGTGGTCCTGGTCGGTGGTCCCGATCAGGGTGAAATCCTGCTCGTAGGGGATGGCGAAGATGATGCGGCCGTCCTCGCCTTGGAAGAAATAGCATTTGTCATGGTCATACAGGCGCGGCACCACGATATGGCTGCCCCGCACCAGCCGGACCCCTTCGCGCGAATTCGAGCGGATCTTGGTGCGGATGATGTCGCCCACCCAAGGCCCGCCCGCGTTGATCAGCATCCGGGCGCGCATCTCGCGGGTCTCGCCGCTGTCGCAATCCTGCACGGTGATCCGCCAGACGCCCTCGGCCCGCTCGGCCGACAAGACCTTGGTGCGCACCATGATCCGCGCCCCGCGCGCCTCGGCGTCGCGGGCATTCAGAACCACCAGACGGGAATCCTCGACCCAGCAGTCCGAGTATTCATAGGCGGTTTCGAACCGGTCCTGCAGCGGCGCCCCCTCGGGCGCGGTGCACAGGTTCAAATAGGTCGTGCCAGGCAGGATCTTGCGCCCGCCCAAGTGGTCATACATGAACAGACCCAGACGGATCAGCCAAGCAGGTCGGCGCCCCTTCATCCATGGCATGACGGTCCCCAAAAGGCGCGACGTCGGAGTTTCCGAGTCGAACCGCATGTCGGGGTGATAGGGCAGCACGAACCGCATCGGCCAACTGATATGCGGCATGGCGCGCAGCAGGGTTTCACGCTCGATCAACGCCTCGCGCACCAGGCGGAACTCGAAATATTCCAGATATCGCAACCCCCCGTGGAACAGCTTGGTCGAGGCCGAAGACGTGGCCGAGGCCAGGTCGTTCATTTCGGCCAGCGCCACCGACAGGCCGCGGCCTGCTGCGTCGCGGGCAATACCGCATCCGTTGATGCCGCCGCCAATGATGAAAAGATCGGTGATCGGGGTGTCGTCCTGTGCCATCTGAGCGTGATTCCATATTGCCCGGGAGATGCGCGCATTAACGTCATCGTGGTTCGTTTGGTCAAGGTTTGTGTTCGCTTTTCTTCCTTGCACCCCCCGTCGAGGAACTTGGAATACAGGATTTTCCCCAGAGTTTTGGCACTATCGAATGGGGCGCGCACCGATACAGGCTTGCGAAATCACACAAAAACGACCAAAACCGAACACAGCCTCGGATCGGAGCCCCCATGTCGCTGTCCTTTCGCCAAACCGACATCCTTGAACTGGCCAAACGGAACGGGCGCGTTTCGGTTGATCACCTGGCCGAGCGCTTCGGCGTCACGGTCCAGACCATCCGCCGCGATCTGACCGAACTGGCCGAGGCCGGCAAGCTGGACCGCGTGCATGGCGGTGCGGTGCTGAGGTCGGGCGTGACCAATATCGGCTATGAGGACCGGCGCGACCTGAACGAAGAGGCCAAGGCCCGCATTGCCCGGCGCTGCGCGGCCGACATCCCCGATGGCGCCTCGGTGTTTCTAAATATCGGAACGTCGACCGAGGCCGTCGCGCGCCAGTTGCTGGGCCACAGGAACCTGATGGTGGTCACCAACAACATGAACGTCGCCAACATCCTGGTCGAGAACCCCGACTGCCAGATCGTCGTGGCCGGCGGCATTCTGCGCCGCGCCGATGGCGGTTTGATTGGGAATCTCACCGTGAACACGATCCGCCAGTTCAAGTTCGATCACGCGATCATCGGCTGTTCTGCCGTGGATGCCGAAGGCGACCTGCTGGATTTCGATTTTCAAGAGGTTAGTGTCAGCCAAACGATCATCGCCCAGGCCCGGCGGGTGTGGCTGGTGGCGGATGGGTCAAAGTTCCAACGCTCGGCGCCTGCCCGCATCGCCTCGCTGGCCGAAATCGACGCCTTCTACACCGACGCCACCCCCCCGGCGCCGCTGCCAGACCGCTGCAAGGAATGGCAGACCCGCCTGGTGATCTGCCGCTGACGGCCGCGCAAGGCCATCGCCGGCAAAGCTTGCCAGATCGCCGACCGCCTGCCACTATCGCGTGAACTGCATCATCGCACGGGAAGGGAGGACCGGGCCATGATCGCACTTTTGTTTGCGCTTTTGGCGGCCGTGATGGCCTTGAATTACTTTGGAAGACCCCGGATCGGCACCGCCGTGTTCTTCTTCACGCTGGCGTTGAGCGTCTATTGGCTGAAATACCACGCCACCAGCCAACTGACCATTCAGCTGTAGGAGGCGCCGATGACACCGGACCTGTCCCGTATGTTGAATGCCATCGGCATGCTGGCCGTCAGCCTAGTGCTGGTGCTGGCCTATGTCTATCAGTTGGCGCTTTACGAACTGCCCTGTCCGCTGTGCCTGCTGCAACGGGTGGGTTTCGTGGCGGTGGGCGTCGGGCTGGGGCTGAACCTGCTGTATGGGCCGCGACCGCAGCACTATGCGATAATGCTGATCGCGGCACTCTATGGCGGCAGCGTCTCGGTCCGGCAGATCCTGCTGCATATCGTGCCGGGTACCGGGCACTATGGGTCTCCGGTTCTGGGCCTGCACTACTACACCTGGGCCGCGATCTGCTTTTTCCTGATCCTGCTGGGCACTGCGATCATGCTGATGTTCGACCGGCAATATGTCGAGGACCGCCGCTCCCTGCCACGCTTTGGCGGCAACAAGCTGGCGAAGGTCGCGTTCTTTATCATGCTGGGTCTTGCGGTGCTGAACGCTGGTTCGACGCTGCTGGAATGCGGTCCGGGCATCTGCGCCGACCCGCCGACCAGCTACAAACTGATTGACGACTTGGACCCGGGAAACTGACGACGGGGCCACCGGCCCCGAAGAAGGCGCGAAGATGGGACTGCTGGGACAGCCGCTGGGCTTCTACGACTATCTGACATTCGTCGCGCTGATCCTATTGCTGGCGGCGGTGATGGCGCTGTTTCTGTTCATCATGGGCCTGCCCGGCCGGATCGCGATCAAGCGGAACCACCCCCATGCCGAAGCCGTCAATCTGATGGGATGGATGGGTTTCCTGGCCGTGATCCCCTGGGTCCATGCCTTCATCTGGGCCTACCACAACGGGATGACGGTCGACATCCGCCGCCTGCCCGAGGGCAAGCGAGACGCGATCCGCAAGGAGATCGAACGCCTTGGCGGACAGGTCAAGGACGAGTACCAAGCGCCCGTGGCGCCGAAGGAAGGCTGAAGCCAAAGGACCCAAAACACCATGTTCGTCGCCCTCGGCATCACGCTTTTCTAATTCATTTTGTCTGGTTATTTTCTTCAAGGCACAATGGCTCAAGTTCAACATCGTATGGGGAACCGTGTCGTTTTGGGTCGGCGCCCATCTGCTGCTGATCTTCCTTGTCGCGCTGCGGTTTATTCGGCCCTTCTCGATCAACAGGCACGTTGTGCGGTCCACCATCCAGATCGTCCCGAAACTGACCCAGCCGACCATCCTGACCGAAGTTCTGATCAAACCCAACACGCCCATCACCAAGGGCGATCCGCTGTACCGCTTCGATAACACGGTATTCAAGCTGGCGGTCGAGCACGCGCAGGCCCAACTGGTGGCTGCCGAGCAAAACGCCAAAATCCTTGAACAGGACGTATTCGCCTCGACCGAGGCGGTGGAGCGTGCCAATACCCAGCTGGCCTATACGATGACGCAGAAGGCGCGCTATGAAAACCTTGTGCCTGCCGAGGGCGCGCGCCAGGACGAGTTGGACCGCTGGACCGAGCAGGTAACCGAAGATCAGGCTGCGGTCAAACAGGCCGAGGCCAATCTTAGAAAGGCGCAACTTGCGCAGGAATCACAGATCGACGGAGTGAACACCGGTATCCTTCAGGCCAAGGCGCAGTTGGCCGAAGCACAGTATTTCCTGGACACTACGACGATCTACGCCCCCGAAAACGGCATGATCGTCTCGCAACAGGTCCGTCCCGGCCTTGTGGTCGGCGATATCCGCCTGGGGGCCATCGCCAGCTTCGTGACCGAGGATTCGCCCTATATACTCGCCACCTTTCGTCAGCAGAACCTGAAATACGTCGAACCCGGTCAGCCCGTCGAAGTCGCGCTGGACCTCTATCCGGGTGAAAATCTGACCGGCAAGGTCGAGGCCATCTGGTGGGCCACCCGGCAAGGGCAATACCTGCCCTCCGGGTGTCTGCCGGGGCTCGAGCCGCCCAAAATTCCCGGGCGCGTCGCGGTGCAGATCTCGGTCGACGTCCCCGAAGGCCATACCGTTCCCGCTGGCGGGCACGCGGCCGTGGCCCTCTACACGGGGCAAAGCAAAAGTTTCGAGTTTCTTCGGCGCATCAACATTCGCCTCTATTCCTTCGCCAATTTCATCCGACCGCTGGATATCTGAGCATGACACACATGAACCCGGACCATCCGCGCAAGCCACGAAACCGCCGCCGCATGTTAGTTGGCACCGCGCTTAGCGCCGCGTTGCTGGTTGCATGCACCCCGGTCGCGCCGGATTTCGTGCGCCCCAACTCGCCGGTCGTGAAACAGTGGATGGAGGCCAACAGCCCCAGCGCCAGCCAGGCCAGCGGTCTGACATCGCGCAGCGCGCCCGTGGTCAAATGGTGGCAGAGCTTCAATGATCCGACCCTGAACAAGCTGGTGGCCGAGGCCTATGCCCAGAACCTGACCCTTCAGGTCGCAGGCGCGCGCGTGCTGCAGGCCCTCGCGCAGCTGGGAATCGCCTTCGGGGAGCTCTATCCGCAGTCTCAGGCCGTGGGCGGCGCGTTGGAGCGGCGCCGGATCAGCGACAACCTCGGTCCCATTGCCGATATCAACCGGGATACCGAGTTCTCGACGTCGCAGGTGGGATTTGACGCCCAGTGGGAACTGGATGTCCGGGGGGCGCAGCGGCGCGGGGTGCAGGTGGCGCGGTCGAACTTGGCATTGCAGGTCGCCAACTATGACGACGCGCTGGTGACGCTGACGGGCGACGTGGCCACGCTGTACATCAACCTCCGCGCGCTGCAGGAGTCTCTGGCCGTCGCGCGCGAGAACATCAAGCTGCAACAGGAAGCCAATGATCTGAACCAGTTGCGGTTCAACAATGGTGTGACGACGGAATTGGATGTGCAGGAGTCCACTGCCCTGCTGAACAACACCAAGGCGCTGGTGCCGACGCTGGAAAACGATTTGCAGCAGGCCAAGAACGCGCTGGCGGTTCTGCTGAGCACGACACCATCGCGCATGACCGGTCTGCTGGGAACGTCCGGACGAATTCCGTCGGCAAGATCGAACGTGGCCGTCGGTGTTCCGGCCGAACTGCTGCGCCGCCGCCCCGACGTACGCGCCGCTGAACTGGCCGCGGCCACGCAATCGGCGTCGGTGGGCATAGCCATGGCGGACCTGTATCCGCAATTCATCCTGTCGGGGTCGATCGGCCTGCGGGCATCGGGCGGGCGCGACCTGTTCAGTTCGAACAGCATCACGGGTCTGGCCAGCGCCGGCGTGGTCTGGAACGTGTTGAACTATGGGCGGATCAAGAAAACGTGCGCGCACAGGACGCCGCTTATGAGGCGCTGATCGCCAACTATCAGAACACCGTCCTGACCGCCTATTCCGAGGTCGAAAGCGCCATGGTCGCCTAGGCCGAGGCACGCAAGAAGGTGACGTATTACCAACGCAGTATCGACGCGGTGCGCAAGGCCGCCGACATCGCCGTCAGCCAATATCGTGACGGCATCGCCGATTATTCCCGCGTGCTGAACACGCAGACCGCGCTTCTGCGCTCGCAAGCCAATCTGATCGAGTCGCGCCAGCAGGTTTCGTCGAACTTGCTCGCGGTCTACAAAGGTCTGGGCGGGGGCTGGCAGATCCGTCGGAACCAGGAATTCCTGCCCGAAACCGTACTGGCCGAGATGGCCTATCGCACCGATTGGGGTGACCTGCTGCAGCAAGACCCGAAACGGGCAAGTCTGAACTAGGCGCTATTTCGTCAGGCCCGTCAGACCGCCCGAGATCAGGATATTCACCTCGTACAGGATGCGCGGCGCGGCCAGACCGCCCGGGCTGGCCAGATAGTTGGGGCTCCATTCGGGGTCGAATTTTTGCTTGAAGGCGCGCAGCCCCTCGAAGTGGTAGAACTGCTCACCGTGCTCGTAGACGAAGCCGCCGATCCGGTTCCACAACGACGCGAGTTGCCGGTTCTCGATCCCGGAAAACGGCGCGGCCCCCAACGAGAACCAATGGAACCCTTGGCTGGCGCCCCAGTTCATCATCTCGGCGAACAGAGCGTCCATGACAAAGCTGGGGCAGTCGGGCTCGTACCGCATCAGATCCAGCGACAATTCCGACTTGTTGCCGCCCTGAAACAGGTTGGCAAAAGCCACGATCTTGCCTGTCTCGCCGTTCTTCAGAACCGCATGATCGAAATAGGACAAATACTGCTCGTCGAACCCGCCCAGGGCAAAACCCTTCTCTGCGCCCGCCTTGCCTTCCAGCCAGTGATCCGAGATCTGGCGCAGCTCCGGCAGCACTGGTGCTAGCTGTTCTTTGGGAATGATCTCGAAGACATATCCTTCACGCTCGGCCCGGTTCCGGGCCTGACGGAACCGCTTGCGGGATTTTCCGTCCAGCGTGAAGTCCTTCAGCGGAACGCGGGCGACTTCACCGATCTTGAGGATCGACAGCCCGAGGTCCAGAAACGTAGGCAGATACTTGGTGGACACGCTGTAAAATGCGCAGAGCTTGCCTTCGGCATCGGCCATTTCGCGCAACTGCCAGATCAGCTGCTGGCCGGCGGCCTCATCGCCGACAGGCTCGCCCTTGCTGATCAACGCGTTGCCGGAATCGGCATAGGCCAGAAAGGCGCTTTCATCCGGCGCGATCAGGAACTGCTTGTCGCCGGTCAGGCTGATCTGCGCCTCGGTGTCTTCGCTGGCCAGCGCCAGACGTTCGACCGCCGCAGGAATCTCGGTGCGTTGACGTGCGGGGATGGTGCGTCCGAACAACGAGTTCACGGCCACCACCCCGACGATCACCGCCACCACCATGCTGGAGCGCAGGAACCGCGAGGCATCGCCGTCCCAGGCAAACTCCCACCACAACGCGTTTTCGTATTCAACGTGGGAATAGGCAAACAACCCGATCCAGAAGATCACCGCCAGCAACGCGATCAGACTGACCAGCCAGGGAATGTTCAGTCGAAAGATGGATGCGCCGCTGACCCGGTAGAACGCCCCGCGAAACAGAGCCAGCAAACCGATGGCCACCAGCATTCCGATGGCCTCGTGCGTATCCAGACCCTTGGCCAGAGACGCGAAGAAACCGGCCAGCATCAGGATCATGGCCACGATCCATGCCCGGTACAGTTTGCGGTACAGTCCCCGTGCCACAAGCAGCAGCAAAACGCCAATGGCGCTACCGGCCAGATGCGATGCCTCGACAAAGGACAGGGGCAGAAAATCGCGCAGGATCCCCAGCTTCGTCGAGCTGGCCGGCAAGCTGCCCGAAATCAGAAGCACTGCGCCGGCCATGGCGGCGATGCCCGCAGCCGCCATCGGAACGATGGGACGGATGGCGCGATAGAACCAGGTCGCCGCGCCCCCCAGCCGGCGGCGATGCGCAACGGCGGTTGCTGTGGCAATCGACAAGCTGGCAATCGCAAAGGGCAAAAAGGTGTAGATCACCCGGTACAGCAGCAAGGCGGCGATCACGTCTGACCGGCCCGAGGCCCCCAGCCCGGCGATCAACGTCGCCTCGAACACGCCAAGCCCACCGGGGGCATGGCTGAGAATCCCGACGGCGATGGCGCAGATGAAGATCGTGAAGAACAGAGGATAGCCGACCCCCAGATCATCCGGCATCAGGACGTACAGAACCATCGAGGCGCCCAGCAGGTCTCCGACCGCCGCGAGGGTCAGAAGCCCCGCCAGTCTGCCGCCCGGTAGGTTGAAACCCAGCCCCGCGACCGACAGGCGCCGGGCGCCGCGTGACAGCCACAGGAACAGCGCGGCAAAGCCCGCCAGCAACCCCAGGCCAATCGCGGTTTCGACCGGCGCGCTGATGGGCAGCACCTGTGCAATCCCGTCCGGGTGAAAGGCCAGCAGCCCCCCCAGGATCAGGACCAGCCCCATCCAGAACGCCACCCACGAGGTCGCGATCACCCCTGCAACCCGCCCCAGGTCGAGGCCCAGCGAAGCATAGATCCGATAGCGGATCGCCGTGCCGGTGATATAGGAAAAGCCGAGGCAGTTCGACACGGCATAGCCACAGGCCCCAGCCAGGCCGGCAACGCGCAGCGGAACCTTGCCCTTAGCAACGCTCTGAACCGCAAAGACGTCATACAGCGACAAGGACACGAAGCTGAACGCCGTCCAGAACACGGCCAGTGCAACCACCCGCCATGGCGTCTGCGCCATGTCCGCCTTGACATCCGACCAGCGGACATGTCCGGCCAGATCATGCAGAACGGTCAGCGCGATCAGGGTCACCAGTACGGGCACCGCCACCCGCACCACGGGTTTTTCCAGTATGGCGGTCACTCGTGCAACCCACGGTTCGGGATTGGGCGGCTTGCCTGTTTCGGTCGTACTCATCCTGCGCCTCCCCACCGTTCCGGTCGCCGCCCCCTCAGTGGCAGCAGCCGCCCGCGAAGCTTGGCACAGGTTTGGCCCGGCTCAAAGCGCCCGATTAATACCGCCCCTTGCGGGTGGACAGCAGAAGGTTGGTCTCGGACCGGGTGACGCCTTCGATGCGGCGGATCTGGAACAAAACCTCGTCCAGTTCGGCCAGCGTCTCGGTGCCGATCTCAGCGATCAGATCCCAGCTGCCATTGGTGGAATGCACCGCCCGCACCTGCCGCATCGCCGCGATCCGGGCCATGATCCGCTCGGTCCCGCGCCCTTCGATTTCCAGCATCATCAGCCCGCGCACCGGGCTCTGCGCGACGTCCCGACGGGTCAGGACGGTGAAACCCACGATCTCGCCCGATTGCTTGAGCCGCTGCAGTCGGCTGCGCACGGTCGTCCGGGTGACGCCCAGCAGCTCGGCCAACTCGGACAAAGACGCCCGCGCGTCTCGGTGAAGGGCGCTCAGCAGCCGACTGTCCAGATCGTCCATCTTTTCTTACCAGATTGAAAATACTTGTTCCTTTTTGAGCAATTTGCTCTCTTCCCGCAACCCATGCTGCGCCGATAAATGAGCACATGGATAGAAAACACCTCATTCTGGTCGGTGCGCCGATGGATGCCGGCAAGCGGCGACAGGGCTGCCGCATGGGCCCCGACGCCTATCGCGTTGCCGGGCTGGCCAAGGCCCTTGTGGATCTTGGACACAGCGTCACCGACATGGGCAATGTTCAGCCCGACCCGGTTGATCTGCCCGAACATGACCACCTGTTTGCCCTGCCCGAATGCGTCGGCTGGACCCGCGCATTGGCCCGCGCAGCCAGGGACGCAGCAGTGACAGGCGTGCCGATCTTCATGGGCGGGGACCACGCCCTGTCGATGGGCACCGTCTCGGGCATGGCCGCCCATGCGCAGCAGATCGGGCGCCCGCTGTTCGTTCTTTGGCTGGACGCGCACAGCGATTTTCACACGCCCAACAGCACCGGCAGTGGCAACCTGCATGGCACGCCGGTCGCCTATTTCACCGGCCAGCCCGGGTTCGACGCCTTCCCTGCGCTGGCGGCCCCCGTGCCGACCGACCGCGTCGGCATGATCGGCCTGCGCTCGGTCGATCCCGCCGAACGCGCCGCGCTGGAGAAAGACCGCGCCATGCTGGCCGACATGCGCAGCATCGACGAACACGGCATCAAGGCCCCGCTGATGGCCTTTCTGGACCGCGTCCGCGCCGCGAACGGTATTCTGCATGTCTCGCTGGACGTGGACTTCCTTGATCCCGCAATCGCCCCGGCCGTCGGCACCACCGTTCCCGGCGGCGCCACCGAACGCGAGGCGCATCTGGTCATGGAATTGCTGCACGAAAGCGGGCTGGTCTGCTCGCTGGACCTGGTCGAACTGAATCCTTTCCTGGATGAACGCGGCCGCACCGCGAAACTGATGGTCGACCTGGCCGCCTCGCTGCTTGGACGCCGCATCTTCGACCGCATTACCCGGAGCTTCTGATGCACTCCCTTCAGGCCCCTTCGGCCGTGGTCATGATCCGGCCACACGCCTTTGCCTCGAATCCCGAAACGCGAGATGACAACGCGTTCCAGACGCTGGCCAACCACTCGACCGAGGCGACCTCGGCCGCCGCCCGCGACGAGCATGACCGCGCGGTCGAGCAGTTGCGCCACGCCGGCGTGACCGTACATGTGTTCGACGATTTCGGTGACAACGACACACCCGACAGCGTGTTTCCGAACAACTGGTTTTCGACCCATCCGGGCGGGCACGTGGCGATCTATCCGATGTTCGTCCCCTCGCGTCGGCGCGAACGTCGGATGGATGTGATCGAGATGCTGAAACGCGACTATCGCGTTCAGGACGTGATCGACTATTCAGGGCTCGAGCAGGACAACCTCGCACTGGAGGGCACCGGTGCGATGGTGTTCGATCACGTCGGGCGCATTGCCTATACTGTCAAATCCAACCGCGCCGACCCGGTGCTGTTGGAACGGTTCTGCACCCATTTCAACTATGAGCCCATCGCCTTCGAGGCCCGTGACGCGCAAGGCCGCGATGTCTATCACACCAATGTGCTGATGGGGATCGGCACGCATTACGCCCTGATCTGTCTGGACATGATCACCGACCCCGAGCGGCGCGCGACCGTTCGGGCGCGGCTGGAGGAATCCGGCCGCAGGGTGATCGACCTGACTCACGACCAGATCGCTGAATTCGCCGGAAACGCCATTGAACTGACGGGCCGTGACGGGCTGATTCTGGCGCTGTCGAGCCGGGCTTTGACCGCGCTGCGTCCCGATCAGATTGACATCATCCAGGACAGCGCGACGCCGCTGCCGCTGTCCGTTCCCACCATCGAAACCGCCGGCGGGTCGGTGCGCTGCATGATCGCAGGCATCCACCTGTCACGCCGCTAGGAGAGACCCCATGCAACCTTCCGACAAGGCGCTTGTTCCCTTCGTATCCGTCGACAACATGATGCGGCTGATCCACCACATCGGTGTCGAAAGAATGATCACCGAGATCGCCGCCCAGATCGAGGATGACTTCAGACGCTGGGAGAGCTTTGACAAGACCCCGCGCATCCCGGCCCATTCCCCGCATGGCGTGATCGAACTGATGCCAACTTCGGATGGCGAGGCCTATGGGTTCAAATATGTGAACGGCCACCCCAAGAACACATCCGAAGGCCTGCAGACCGTCACCGCGTTCGGCCTGCTTGCGGACGTGTACACCGGGTATCCGACCCTGTTGACCGAGATGACCATGCTGACGGCGCTGCGCACCGCGGCAACCTCGGCGCTGGTTGGCAAATACCTGGCCCCCAAGAACGCCACCACCATGGCGATGATCGGCAATGGCGCACAGTCCGAGTTCCAGTGCCTAGCCTTCAAGGCCATGTGTGGAATTGATACCGTTCGCCTTTATGACATCGATCCCGCCGCCACCGCGAAATGCGCGGCCAACCTGCAAGGGACCGGCTTGAACGTGGTTTCGTGCCGCTCGGCCGAAGAGGCGATCGAGGGTGCGCAGATCATCACCACCTGCACCGCCGATAAGAAATACGCCACCATCCTGACCGACAACATGGTCGGCCCGGGCGTGCACATCAACGCGATCGGCGGCGACTGCCCCGGCAAGACCGAATTGCATCGCGATATCCTTCTGCGGTCCGACATATTCGTGGAATACCCCGAGCAGACCCGGATCGAAGGTGAAATTCAAGCGCTGGACCCTGACCACCCGGTCACCGAGATGTGGCAGGTCATCACCGGTCAGGCCGAAGGTCGCCGTGACGACCGTCAGATCACTCTATTCGACAGCGTCGGTTTCGCGATTGAGGACTTCTCCGCTCTGCGCTACGTCAAACGCGCGATCGAGGGAACCGAGTTTTTCGAGCCCTTGGACATGCTGGCCGACCCGGACGATCCGCGCGATCTCTACGGCATGCTGATGCGGGCCAAGTGAAGCCCCTTGGCACTGTCTTGCCGGCGGGCTGGTTGGGGGCTCTGCCCCCATCGCCTTCGGCGATCCCCCCGGGATATTTCTGGCCAGATGAAAGGTCTTGCGTTCGGATGGAATGCCAAAGTTCCATGCCTTTCCTTCCGTGCTAGCAAGCGGCAGTGTGTGGATTGACACACCGCAAAATTCATCTGGCTCAAAATATCCCGGAGCGCGAGGCAGAGCCTCGCACATGCAGTTGTGGCTGGGTCAGCCGCCCCCCTAGCCCGCGAGAGAGGGCAAGTAGAGAACGATTGCCGGAAACGCGACCAGCAGCGCAATCGTGACCGCATCAGCCACAAAAAACGGCGCCACGCCCTTGAACACGTCCTGCACGCTCAGATCCGGTCGCACACCTGCCACCACGAAACAGTTCAATCCGATTGGCGGGGTGATCAGGCAGAACTCGGCCATCTTGACCACCAAGATGCCGAACCAGATCGCGCACATGGGTCCGGACATGCCGAATGTGCTGTCGGCCGCGCTTACCGCTTCACCGCCGTTCAGCGCCATGACGGCCGGGTAGACAACCGGCAGTGTCAGCAGGAGCATACCGATCGCATCCATAAACATGCCCAGCACGGCGTAAGCTAGCAAGATACAGATCAGGATCAGCATGGGCGACATGTGCAAGGACGTGATCCAATCGGAGAACGCGCCGGGCAGATCGGCGAAGCCTAGGAACCGGACATAGATCAGAACGCCCCAGATGATCGTGAATATCATCGCCGTCAGCTTGGCGGTTTCCAGCAGCGCTGATTTCAGTTGCTGCCAGCGCATACCGTTGAAAACAGCGAAGCAGAACACGATGAATGCACCGATGGCTCCGCCCTCGGTCGGTGTTCCCCACGCATTTTCTCCAAACGGGTTGTAGACGAAGCAGATGATGATCAAGACCACCGCAACGATCGGCAAGGCCCCCGGCAACGCCGCAAAGCGTTGTTTCCAAGTGAAGCCAGTTACCGGAGGTCCGACCGACTTGAAAACCATCGCAATGCCGACGATCAGCAACCCGTAAACCAGGGCGGAAAAAGCGCCGGGAATGAACCCGGCCAAGAGCAGTTTGCCAACGTCCTGCTCGACGATGATCGCATAGATCACCAGGATCGCCGAAGGCGGGATCAGCGAGGCCAGCGTGCCACCGGCGGCCACCACGCCGGCCGCGAAGCGTTTGTTGTAGCCGACCTCCAGCATCTCGGGGATGGCGATGCGTGCGAACACGGCCGAGGTGGCCACCGAAGCCCCCGAAACCGCTGCGAAACCTGCGGTTGCAAAGACCGTGGACACCGCCAGGCCACCGGGTACCCAGGCGATCCAGCGCTTGGCGGCCTCGAACAGGGCGCGCGTCAACCCGGCGTAGTAGGCCAGATACCCGATCAGGATGAAGGTGGGGATCAAGCTGAGCGTGTGCGACGCCACCTTGGAATGCGGCACCTGTCCGGCAGTCTTGACCGCGACGGTCAGCGCCTTTCCGAACCGATCCGGATCATAGCCGAACTTGGCCCAGAAGACCCACACCAGACCGACAAGCCCCGCCAAACCGGCGGCGAAGGCCACACGCATACCAGCGACCACCAGTACCAGCAGACCACCCGTAACCCAAAGGCCGATGTCAATCGTGTCCATGTGTCAGTCCCGCTTCTCAAACTGCTCGGCTTCGGCGGCGGCTTGCGCGGCCACATCTTGAATCATCGGAACCCCCGCAGGGGCATCAAGGCCCAGCACGAAGGCGCGCCCATAGCCCCAGATCTGCAGACACAGCCGCAGGCAGAGGACGGAAAACGCAACGGGCGCCAACAGCTTGGCGGGCCAGATCGGGATACCGATGTCGATTGAACTGTCGCGGCTCCACATCGGGGCGCCGAAATCGAAGGACCGGTCGAAATGCGCCCAACTGCCCCAGACCAGCGCCACCATAAGGACAAGGATCAGAACAACCGAGACGAGTTCGAACAGCCACAGTGCACGACCGTGCAGGCGCGCAATGACGATGTCCATTCGGATATGCCCGCCCTGTCGCTGCACATACGAGATCCCAAGGAAGGCAATCAGCGGCATGGCCTGCTCGATCCAGTCGACATAGCCCGGCAAGGGGGCATTGACCGCGTTTCGGCCGCTGACGGAAATCACGGCCAGTACCATCAATCCGAACACGGCAAGCCCACTGAGCAAGGCCAGAAAACGTTCGAGTTTCAGCAAATGCCGGTCAAGACGGCTAAGCAAACTGCCGTCTTCCAGCACGGTGGCCTGTCCTGCCATCCGGTCGTCCCCTATCTGGAAAAAACCGGGGGCCGATGCGCCCCCGGTCAGTGGTGTCAGTTGCCGCCGCGCTGCTGCTTGAGCGTGGATTGCACCAGGTCATACAGCTCTTGCGCCGGAAGGCCCTGGGCCGACATGTCGGCGATCCACTGTTCGCGGATCGGGTCGGCCGCCTTGGCCCGGAACTCGGCCAGGACCGCGTCGTCGATCATCACCTTCTGCACGCCCTTTTCTTCCAGAACGCTATCCCATTTCTTGAGCAACTCGCCATAGTTCGCGAGATAATGCGCAATGGCTTCGTCGATCGAGCTGTCCAGAGCCTCGCGATGTTCTGGCGGCAGCGCCTCGTAGGCGTCGATATTCACCACGACCGGGCAATTCACCGTGCCCGGGTTCAGGTTCGCGGTCCACCAGTCCGCCTCGTTGATGGTGCCGAAGGACAGATGCGCATGCTGGGCGAAGGCCACGGTATCGACGACGCCGGACTGCATCGCGTTGTAGGCTTCGGTAGCGGGCACCGACGTGGGCACCGCGCCTACCGACTCGAACGCGTTGCCGATGCCACCGGTCGCGCGCACGCGCATGCCTTCAAACTCAGACAGCTCATCCCGTGGCTCGCCCTTGCCGACCAGATTGTACTGCGGCATCGGCGAGGTCATTAGGATGCGTGCATTCCACTGTGCCATCTCGTCCTTGACCGCAGGGTGGTCATAGACCGCATGGCTGACCGCGACCTCTTCGTCCAGCGTGTTCACACCCAGGAACGGCAGTTCCAGCACCGTGATCGCGCGGTTCTTGTCGCGGTGATAACCCGCGCAGAACTGGGCCATCTCGAAGGCGCCGATCTCGATCCCGTCCAAGTTTTCCCTGGGTTTGGACAGGCCACCATAGCTGACGTTGATGGTAAAGGCGCCATCGGTCTTCTCGCTGACCAGTTCGGCCAGCTTTTCCACATGTTCGGTGAAAGCACGGCGCTTGCCCCAGACCGACGCGTTCCATTCCGTCGCGGCCGCTTCGGTCACGAAAGACACGGCCAAGGCGGCGATCGCTGCGCCGCTCAACATCTTGTTCATCATAATCTCTCCCTTTGGCACACCCCCTCCCGGGGCGCTTGGGGTCAAGCTAGCGCCAACATGTGAATGTGCCAAGCCCCCGTTCCGACCAGCGCCCCAACAGTCGGGCAATGGACACGCCGTGCGGGAATTGCACTTGGGCAGGCTTCCCCATGACGGGAAGAAACTGCACGACGACATCGTTTACAAAATCACGGAGAAAATTTCGTTGTTTTACAGACACCCAGATCTTGGGAACATAGACAATTTTTACAATTCGCAACTGTATCGAGAAAGTTGTTTACAAACAAATCCAAGGATTACGGCAATTTATTTCTTTCTTTTCGCGATGCCGTATTATCCATCGCGGGGAAGAAGCGGATCAACGATGCCCAAGGAAGGGGCAAACTTGATCCATCGAATATCCAGTCAGAGGGAGGAGCCTCAGTATGACCAGCGCTGCCCAGGCAGAAACCAAGGTTTATCCGCCATCCGCCGAAACCGTCGCCCGCGCCCATGTGGACGCCGAAAAATACGCCCGGATGTATGAGGAGTCGGTCAGAGACCCCGAGGCATTCTGGGGCGAGCACGGCAAGCGGATCGATTGGATCAAGCCCTATTCCAAGGTCAAGGACGTCAACTACGATTTCGGCTCGGTCAAGATCAACTGGTTCGCCGACGGCACGCTGAACGTCTCGGCCAACTGCCTGGACCGACACCTCAAGACCCGCGGCGATCAGACCGCGATCATCTGGGAACCGGACGATCCGAATGACGAAGCCCAGCACATCACCTATGCCGAGCTGCACCGCCGCACCTGCCGGATGGCCAACATTCTGGAGTCGATGGGCGTGCGCAAGGGCGACCGGGTGGTGATCTATCTGCCGATGATCCCCGAGGCCGCCTATGCCATGTTGGCCTGCGCCCGCATCGGCGCGATCCACTCGATCGTGTTTGCCGGCTTCTCGCCCGACGCGCTGGCGGCCCGGGTCAATGGCTGTGACGCCAAGGTCATCATCACCGCCGACGAGGCGCCGCGCGGTGGCCGCAAGACCCCGCTGAAGTCGAATGCCGACGCTGCCCTGCTGCACTGCAAGGACACGGTGAAGTGCCTGGTGGTCAAGCGCACTGGTGGCCAAACCACCTGGGTCGAGGGGCGCGACTTTGACTACAACGAAATGGCGCTGGAGGCCGACGATTACTGTGCCCCGGCCGAGATGAACGCCGAAGATCCCCTGTTCATCCTCTACACCTCGGGCTCGACCGGCCAGCCCAAAGGCGTGGTGCATACCACCGGCGGCTATCTGGTCTATGCCTCGATGACGCATGAGATCACCTTCGATTGCCATGACGGCGACATCTATTGGTGTACGGCGGACGTGGGCTGGGTCACAGGGCACAGCTATATCGTCTATGGCCCGCTGGCCAATGGCGCGACCACGCTGATGTTCGAAGGCGTGCCGACCTATCCCGACGCCTCGCGGTTCTGGCAGGTCTGCGAAAAGCACAAGGTCAACCAGTTCTACACCGCCCCCACCGCGATCCGCGCGCTAATGGGTCAGGGCAACGAGTTCGTCGAGAAATGCGACCTGTCCAGCCTGCGCATCTTGGGAACCGTGGGCGAGCCGATCAACCCCGAGGCCTGGACCTGGTACCACGAGGTCGTCGGCAAGGGGAAATGCCCGATCGTGGACACCTGGTGGCAGACCGAGACCGGCGGCCACATGATGACCCCCCTGCCCGGCGCGCATGCGACCAAACCCGGGTCGGCGATGAAACCTTTCTTTGGTGTTCAGCCCGTCGTGCTGGACCCGCAGTCTGGCGTCGAGATCACCGGCAACGGGGTCGAAGGCGTGCTGTGCATCAAGGACAGCTGGCCGGGCCAGATGCGTACCGTCTGGGGCGATCATGAGCGGTTCGAGAAGACCTATTTCTCGGACTACAAGGGCTATTACTTTACCGGTGACGGCTGCCGCCGCGACGAGGACGGGGATTACTGGATCACCGGCCGCGTCGATGACGTGATAAACGTCTCGGGCCACCGCATGGGCACCGCCGAGGTCGAAAGCGCGCTGGTGGCGCACCCGGCCGTGGCCGAAGCCGCCGTGGTGGGCTATCCGCACGACATCAAGGGCCAGGGCATCTATTGCTACGTCACCCTGATGAACGACCGCGAGCCCACGGAGGAGCTGCGCAAGGAGTTGCGCCAGTGGGTCCGTACGGAGATCGGCCCGATCGCCAGCCCCGACGTGATCCAGTGGGCCCCGGGCCTGCCCAAGACGCGCTCGGGCAAGATCATGCGCCGCATCCTGCGCAAGATCGCCGAAAACGACTTTGGTTCGCTAGGCGACACCTCGACCCTGGCCGATCCTTCGGTGGTCGAAGATCTGATCGAAAACCGGGCCAACAAGTGAGGGTATGATGCAGGCTGATACGATCACCAAGCCCGCCGTCCTGATCCTTCTCGGCCCTCCGGGCGCCGGGAAGGGCACGCAGGCCCGCATGCTCGAAGATAAATTCGGTCTGGTGCAACTCAGCACCGGCGACCTGCTGCGCGCCGCTGTGGCCGCCGGAACCGAGGCTGGCAAGGCCGCCAAGGCGGTGATGGAGGCCGGTGGCCTGGTCAGCGACGACATCGTCATCGCGATCCTGCGCGACCGTCTGGCCGAACCCGACTGCGCGCGCGGTGTCATCCTTGACGGCTTTCCGCGCACCACGGTTCAGGCCGAGTCGCTGGACAAGCTGCTGTCGGAAAACGGCCAGAAGGTGAACGCGGCCATCAGCCTCGAGGTCGAGGACGCCGAGATGGTGACCCGTATCGCCGGCCGCTATACCTGCGCCAATTGCGGCGAGGGCTATCACGACCAGTTCAAGCAGCCAAAGGTCGAAGGCGTCTGCGACAAGTGCGGCGGCACCGCCTTCAGCCGGCGTGCCGACGACAACGCGGAAACCGTTGCCTCGCGGCTGGCGGCCTATCACGAACAGACCGCGCCCCTGATCGACTATTACCAGCGTCAGGGCGTATTGAAGCGGCTGAATGCCATGGGTCAGATCGAAGAGATCGCCCGCGGCCTTGAAGGCATCGTGGGGGAGGCGATGCGCTAAAGGGGAAAGGCAAGCCCCCGAATTACGTTTCTTCACTGGAACCGCCTTGGCGGACCAGAGGAGCTTTGCCTGACGCCGCCCCCGGCGGTCAGGCCCAATCGAAGGGTGGCCCGGCGTTTCGGAGGACAAGGGCAATGGACCACCCAGGAGGAAGCAAGGAGGAAACCGCAATGGCGGATCATTCAACAAACTCCGCGCAGACTGCCGAAGCCGGCAAGGGCTATTGGCAGGCAAACCTGCGTCTCATCTACATCAGCCTCATCATCTGGGCGCTGGTGTCGTT
The DNA here is from genome assembly GCF_059613165.1 of Ruegeria sp. BHSB172. NCBI lineage: Bacteria > Pseudomonadati > Pseudomonadota > Alphaproteobacteria > Rhodobacterales > Roseobacteraceae > Ruegeria > Ruegeria sp. BHSB172. Next base: position 109,770 of record NZ_JBXWRZ010000006.1, on the reverse strand, counting down.
CGGGTTCGGCATTCTGCTGCGCCCCCTGCTGGCAGGTATCGCCGTCGGCGGCACCGATCTGGGCTTCTGGTTCGCGCAGCAAGGCTCGATCCTGGTCTTTCTGGCGCTGATCTTCTTCTACGCCTGGCGCATGAACAAGCTGGATGCCGAATTCGGCGTCGACGAAGAATAAGGGAGCGAGGGGACAATGGATCAGTTTACCATCAACCTGCTGTTCGTGGGCGCGTCGTTCGCGCTTTACATCGGCATCGCGATCTGGGCCCGCGCAGGGTCCACATCGGAATTCTACGCCGCCGGTCGCGGCGTTCACCCGGTCACCAACGGCATGGCCACGGCGGCCGACTGGATGTCGGCGGCCTCGTTCATCTCGATGGCGGGTCTGATTGCCTTTACTGGCTATGACAACAGCTCATTCCTTATGGGCTGGACCGGCGGCTATGTGCTGCTGGCGCTTCTGCTTGCGCCCTATCTGCGCAAGTTTGGCAAGTTCACCGTGTCCGAGTTCATCGGCGATCGCTTCTACAGCCAGACCGCGCGCGTCGTGGCGGTGATCTGTCTGATCGTGGCCTCGGTCACCTACGTGATCGGCCAGATGACCGGCGTGGGCGTGGCCTTTGGCCGCTTTCTGGAAGTGTCGAACACCACCGGGTTGCTGATCGGCGCGGGCGTCGTGTTCGCCTACGCGGTGTTCGGCGGCATGAAGGGCGTGACCTATACTCAGGTCGCTCAGTACTGCGTGCTGATCACCGCTTACACGATCCCGGCGATCTTCATCTCGCTGCAGCTGACCGGCAACCCGATCCCGGCTCTGGGCCTGTTCGGCGACACCGCCGGCGGTGAGCCGCTGCTGACCAAGCTGGACGCCATCGTGGCCGAGCTAGGATTTGCCGAATACACCGCCCATCACGCGAATACGTTGAACATGGTTTTGTTCACCCTGTCGCTGATGATCGGCACCGCCGGCCTGCCCCACGTCATCATGCGCTTCTTCACCGTTCCCAAAGTGTCGGACGCCCGCTGGTCGGCGGGTTGGGCGCTGGTGTTCATCGCGCTGCTGTACCTGACCGCCCCCGCGGTTGGCGCCATGGCCCGTCTGAACATCACCGACATGATGTGGCCGAACGGTGGCATCGAAGGCGGCGCTGTATCGCTGGAGCAGATCGACAACGATGCCCGGTATGACTGGATGGCGACCTGGCAGAAAACCGGCCTGCTGGACTGGGAAGACAAGAACGGCGACGGCAAGATCCAGTACTACAACGATCAGAACGCCGACATGCAGGCGCTTGCCGAGGAAAAAGGCTGGGTCGGCAACGAGTTGACCAACTTCAACCGCGACATCCTGGTTCTGGCCAACCCCGAAATCGCCAACTTGCCGGGTTGGGTGATCGGTCTGGTCGCGGCCGGTGGTCTTGCGGCTGCGCTTTCGACCGCTGCGGGCCTGCTGCTGGCAATCTCGTCGGCGGTGTCGCACGACCTGATCAAGGGCTCGATCAACCCGAGCATCTCGGAAAAGGGCGAGCTTCTGGCGGCGCGGATCGCAATGGCCGTGGCCATCGTGGTTGCCACCTATCTGGGCCTCAACCCTCCGGGCTTTGCGGCGCAAACCGTGGCGCTGGCCTTCGGTCTGGCGGCGGCCTCGATCTTCCCGGCGCTGATGATGGGGATCTTCTCGACCCGCATCAACAACACCGGCGCGGTCGCGGGCATGCTGGCTGGTCTGACCGTCACCCTGGTCTACATCTTCCTGCACAAGGGCTGGCTGTTCATTCCGGGCACCAACTCGTTCACCGATGCAGACCCGCTGCTGGGTCCGATCAAATCGACCTCGTTCGGTGCGATCGGCGCCATGGTCAACTTCGGCGTCGCCTATGTGGTGGCCGGCATGACCAAGGAAACCCCGCAGGAGATCAAGGATCTGGTCGAAAGCGTACGCATTCCCCGTGGTGCGGGCGCGGCTCAGGACCACTGAGCCGGATGCGGTCCGCGATGATGCATCACGGGCCGTTTCCCTCGACCAACTTTTCCCGCCCGGCTAAACCCCGGGCGGGGCTTTTCATTCCAGCGGACGGGCGAACCCATGGCGCTTTCACCTGATCAGATCACCCGGTTCCTGAAATCCGTGCACCCCTATGACGCGCTGCCGGTCGAGGAACTGGCCGACATCGCGGCCCGGATCGAAGCGCGCGAAATCCCAAAGGGCACCGTCATCTATCACCGCAGCGCGCAGTTGCCCGGCCTGTTCATCATCTACGAAGGCCAGGTCGAGATCACCGACGAAAACGGCGCGGTCGTATCCCATCTGGGCCTGCGCAACTCGTTTGGCGAGCGTGGGCTGATGCGCGACGGACGCGCGGTGACCATGGCAACGGCTGACGCGCCCTCGGTTCTGCTGATTATCCCCACCGACCTGTTTTCAGAGCTGCTCAAGCGCCACGTCGTCGTCGCCAAATTCTTCAACCGGGCCCGCCCCGTGCGGCCCGAACAGCAATCGCTGGCCACCACACGGGTGGAAACCCTGATGGCGCGCAAGCCGGCCACCTGCACCCCGGACACGACCGTTCAGGAAGCCGCGCGCCTGATGCGTGACCGGGGCATTTCGTCGGTCTGCATCACCCAGCGCGGTGCGCTGCGCGGCATTGCCACGGTTCGGGACCTGTCGGGCAAGGTCGTGGCGGGCGCCCTGCCCCCGACGACCCCGGTGTCACAGATCATGACCCCGGACCCGCTGACCCTGTCGCCCGGCGCTATCGGCTCGGACGTTCTGCACGCGATGCTGGAATGCGGTATCGGCCATATCCCCATCACCGAAGGCGGGCGCCTGGTCGGGATCGTTACCCAGACCGACCTGACCCGGTTCCAGGCCGTCAGCTCGGCCGAGCTGGTCAGCCGCATCGCGCAGGCCAGATCGGCGACCGAGATGGCCGCGGTCACGGCCGAGATCCCGAACCTGCTGGTGCAACTGGTGGCGGCCGGCAACCGGCACGAGGTCGTTACCCGCCTGATCACCGACATCGCTGACGCCGCGACGCGCCGGCTGCTGGCGCTGGCCGAGCAGAAACTCGGCCCGGCGCCCGTCCCCTATCTGTGGCTGGCCTGCGGCTCGCAAGGCCGGCAGGAGCAGACGGGCGTATCCGATCAGGACAATTGCCTTATGTTGGATGACAGCGTCACCGATGCCGACCTGCCCTATTTCGAAGCGCTGGCGAAGTTCGTGTCCGACGGGCTGGATACCTGTGGGTATTTTTATTGCCCCGGTGACATGATGGCGACCAATCCGCGCTGGCGGCAGCCGGTCCGGGTCTGGCGCGAATATTTCAAAGGCTGGATCGCCAAGCCCAATCCCGAGGCGCAAATGCTGGCCTCGGTCATGTTCGACCTGCGCCCCATCGGTGGCCGGTTCGAGCTGTTTTCCGACCTGCAGGCCGAAACCCTGCGCGCGGCCCGGGCGAACTCGATCTTCGTGGCGCACATGATCTCAAATTCTCTGAAGCACACGCCGCCACTGGGCCTGCTGCGCGGGATCGCCACGATCCGCTCGGGCGAGCACCGCAACACGCTGGACCTCAAGCACAACGGCGTGGTGCCGGTGGTCGATCTGGGCCGCGTCTACAGCCTGCAGGGTGAATTGACCGAGGTGAACACCCGCGCGCGCCTCAAGGCAGCCGAGGCCGCAGGGGTGCTCAGCCCGTCGGGCGCGCGGGACCTGCTGGATGCCTACGACCTGATCGCGGAAACCCGGTTGAACCATCAGGTCAAACAGATCAGGAATGGCGACAAGCCCGACAACTATCTTGCGCCGTCGGAACTGTCGGACTTTGAGCGAAGTCATCTTCGGAACGCGTTCGTCGTGGTAAAAACGATGCAATCCGCGGTCGGGCACGGCAAGGGGATGCTGGGGTAAATACCCCGGTAGGAAGAACGGAGGAGGAAGATGTTTCTTGAGCTGATCGGCACGATCTTTGCGGGTTTTGCCATCGCGGGCCTCGTGATGGGTTTGAACCGACTGACCGGTGGCCGCCTGCCGAAATGGTCGGCTCCGGTTGCGGCCGGTTTGGGCATGATCGCGGTCACGATCATCAGCGAGTATTCCTGGTACGACCGCACCCGTGACGCCCTGCCCGAGGGCCTGACCGTCGTGCAAGAGGTCGAAAGCCGCGCGCTCTATCGCCCCTGGACCTATGCGGTGCCCTATGTTGACCGGTTCGCGGCCGTCGATACGGCTTCGTTGCGGACCAACGCGCAGGTGCCGGATCAGCGCCTGATCGACCTGTACTTCTTTGGCCGCTGGGCGCCGGTGTCCAAGATGCCTGTTGCCGTTGACTGCGCCAACCACAGACGGGCCAGCCTGGCGGACGGCGCCGCGTTTGACGCCGACGGTCGGTTGATCGGCGCCGACTGGCTTCCGGTCGGAGCGGATGACCCCGTCGTGTCTGCCACCTGCGGAGCCTGACCATGCTGACCCGCCTGAGCCTGCGCCTGAGAATTTTTCTGTTCTTCTGCTTGCTTGCCGCGGGCGGCATCGCCATCACCCTGATCGCGCTTTGGCTTGGCCTGCGCCGGGCCGACCCCGCGGACATGACCAGCGCCTTCGTGTTCAGCGGCCTGATGATCTCGTTTGGCTTGCTGGGGCTGGTCGCTGGTGTCTGGCTGCTGTTCGACGACAACGTGGCTAAACCGATCGAACGCCTGTCGGCGCAGTTGCGCGCGCGGGCTCATGCGGGCGTGGATACCGATCTCGACCTGCAGGCGGCGCGCTATCTGGGTGATCTGGCCCCCGCCGCCGCCAGCCTGGCCGAACGACTGGCCAGCACCGCCCTGTCCACCGCCGAGGCCGTGGCTGCCGAAACCGCTCATCTCGCCTCGGAAAAAGAGCACTTGACCGCGCTCCTGTCCGAGATCCCGGTCGCAATGCTTCTGGCGGGGCCAAACCACCAAATCGTTCTGTACGACGCGCAGGCCGCCGAGGTTCTGGCGCAGATCGCCCATCCCCGTCTGAACGCCTCGCTGTTCGACTATCTCGAACGCAAACCTCTGCTGGACGCTTATGAGAAGCTGGCGAAAACCGGCATGGATGTCTATTGCACCCTCGCCAGCGTGGACGGACGGCAGACCTACACGGCACGCATGAAGCCGTTGGGCGATGCGCCAGGCTATATGCTGATCTTCGAAGACAGCGTCGCCCGCATCCCGCCCGAGGCCGCGCGCCCTCTGGTCTATGATTTCGACCTTCTGGACACCCCCGGCGACGAGGCTTTCGAGAACCGCCCCCTGTCGCAACTGTGCTTTGTGGTCTTCGACACCGAAACCACCGGTTTGCTGCCGCACAAGGACGAGATCGTGCAGATCGGCGCCGTCCGTGTCGTCAAGGGGCGCATCGTCGAGGGCGAGCAGTTCGACACGCTGGTCAATCCGGGCGTTCCGATTCCACCCGCTTCCACCAAGGTCCACAAGGTCAGCGACCGCATGGTGCAGGATGCACCAGATATCGTGACCGCCGGCCGCAAGTTCCACCATTTTGCCCGCGACGCGGTGGTCGTGGCCCATAACGCTCCCTTCGACATGGCCTTTCTGAGGCGCCACGCGAAGCGGATGCAGGTCGAGTGGGATCACCCCATTCTTGACACTGTTCTGCTGTCGGCGGTCCTGTTCGGAGCCAGCGAAACCCATACGCTCGACGCTTTGTGCGAAAGACTGGGCGTGGAAATCCCCGAGACGCTCCGTCACACGGCTTTGGGGGATGCGGTTGCGACGGCTGAAGCGTTGGTGCGCATGCTGCCAATGCTGGCCGCGCGCGGAATGCAGACCTTCGGCGACGTGATTGCAGAAACCCGCAAGCACGGTCGGTTGCTGGAAGACCTGAACTGACTCAGCCTATTGATCGCGATACAGCTTTTCGTAGACAATTCCGCTTCGGCATGGCACCCCGGGGCCGAGCACTGGACGCGCATGAAATGACAGCAAAGACATTCAAACCCGGCCCCGAGAACTCCCTGGCCTTTCGCGAGGCGCTGGGCTGTTTCGGCACGGGCGTCACCGTCGTCACAACCGCAACTCCTAGCGGTCCGGCGGCGATAACCGTCAACTCCTTTGCTTCGGTCTCTCTGGATCCGCCTTTGGTGCTGTGGTGTTTGGGCAATGAATCGAACCGGTTCGAAGCCTTCAATGACGCGCAGCACTATGCGATCCATGTGATGGCGCAGGATCAACAGGAAATTGCCTTGCGATTTGCCCGCGATGGTCGGGATTTCTCGCATACCGAATGGCACGCGGACGATCGCGGCCGCCCCCTGCTGGACACCTGCCTTGCCCGGTTCGACTGTTCGCTGTTCGCCCGTCATCCGGCCGGCGACCATGCGATCCTCGTCGGCCAGGTCGAAAACGTCATGGTCCAGCCCGGCAAAGGTCTGATATTCAAGCGCGGCCAGTTCGGAGGATTCGACGATCTGATGTGATTCGCGCGCCGAGCAACTTGAAGAAACTTCGGCAATAGCTTTTGAACAGCACCAAAAAACTGTTCATCTTTGTACACACCCCGAAAACGGCGGGAAGCTCTGTCAGCTATTGCTTGCGTCATTCGCTGGGCCGAGCCAGCATTTTCCATCGGGTGTCAAACAGCCTGTCCAAACGCGTAATGGGTTGGCGAGTCTTTGATCCGGATGGATTTCAACCGCTTCGCAATCACGCCATAGCACGCGAATATCGCAAGCATTTCGGCGACCATTGCTGGCAGATGAAAAGCTTTTCTTTCGTCCGCAACCTCTACGACCTGCTTGTTTCGATGTTCTCTTACATGCAGCAGCACCATGAGCATCCCGAGCATGAAAGAGTCCAGGGCCTGAGCTTTCGCGACCGCATTCTGAGCACGTTCGATCCGGATCGGCCGGCACGCTTTCAAACTCAGCTTCTGACCGATGCAAAAGACCGGCAAATAGCGCACCGGATCGGACGTTTTGAGGCGATCGGCGAAAGCTTTGACGAAATCACCCGGTATATCGGTCTGAAGGTCCGGCTGCCGCACATGAACAAATCGAAACGTGGAAAATATATCGACCACTATGACCCAGAAACCATCGAAAGGGTCGCACACATCTTTCAGCGCGAGTTTGACGTACTGGGCTACAGCACTGACCCAACATGCACCGAGTTCGGGCCAATCAAGCTTGAGCGTCACCCCAAGCTTGTCGATTGAACCGCTACCCGGCGTGACCGCCAGGCACGCTCCCTATTCATTCGTCCAATGACCCGTGAACGGCAAAGGCCTCCAACTCGGCCTCTTGCGGCGTGATGACCCGAAAAGCCTCGTGAACGCCGGACTCGGTCAGGCTGCGGGCAACGGTCAGCAGGGTGTTGGGTGCATGATCGTCACACATCTCGGACATATGGGCCAACTCGGCACGGGCCACGTCCAGCGCCGCCTCGACCGACGGCGCGCCGTAAAGGCGCACGAAATGCTCGGCCAGGTTGGTGGCCAGCCGCTCCATCTCGGCCGGTTCGATCTGCGTCACCGCCACGAAGGTCACGCGCCCGAAGGTTTCAAGCCCCAGCCACCCATTGGCAAATGCCTGACGCGCCTTGCCGGCCAGGTCGGCCTCGCCCCAGTTCGAAAATTCGAACCCGCCCGAGATACACCACTCGCCCGTTCGGGCGGGCGAGTGAAAGACGTTCAGGTCGCTTTCGTCGAAATGAATGGCGCGGGCCAGGTTCAATGGGTGTCCTCCAACAGATGGGTCAACGGAACAAGCTGCGTGTCCGCCCCGTTCCGCAGCAGCATGCCGAACCGCTCATCGGCCCCGAGAAACACGCCGCGATCACCATAAGGCTCTCCGACGCCCTGCAGCAAGCCCATCCATTCCCCGTGCAACGGCGCGTTGCCATCCTCGGACCAGCGGTTCAGCCAGGTCAGCATGTGACGCGACCAGCTTTCGACCAGCTGCACCGGGGACACTTCCGCGCAGCCTTCATCATACAGGGCCGTCACATCGGGCGACTTGCCGGGCTCGTCCCCGGTTTGCAGCAAAGCCAGTTCCCAGCCGACGACCAGCCAGTCGGGCACGGTTTCCGGATCGGATGTCGACGCGGCCACACGAAATCGGCCGCAGCGGGCCCCGTTGACGAAAATCGGACCATCCCAGCCCAGATGCACCGCCACCTCGGGCGGAGCCAGCGCGCCCAGCGCGTTCTGAAACCCGACGGCACACAGCGGCAGCATGGCCATGGCGTCCTGCAATGGCACCTCGGGCGCAAACACGATGGCCGCGCGCACGCGATCCGCCTGGATGTTGTAGACGACGCTGCCCGCATCGCAGCCCAGCGCCGCCATGGCCTGCGCATGGTCGAACGGATCTTCCCCACCCTGCACCGGGTGCCCGGACAGCAACGGCGGAAAGACCGGCCGCGTCATGCCTTGCCCTTGGCGATCAGATCGCGGGCGATCTTGCGGAAGGCCTCGGCCTGCGGGCTATCGGGTTTGCTGACCACGATCGGTGCCCCGCCATCAGCGGCCACGCGGATATCCAGATGCAGCGGAATTTCCCCCAGCAACGGCACCCCCAGTTCGGCGGCTTCTGCGGCGACACCCCCATGGCCGAACACGTGTTCCTCGTGCCCGCAGTGCGAGCAGATATGCGTGGACATGTTCTCGATCATGCCGACGATCGGCGTTTTCAGCTGGCGGAACATGTCGATGCCTTTGCGCGCGTCGATCAGGGCCACGTCTTGCGGGGTCGAGACGACGATGGCGCCGTCTACCTTGAACTTCTGGCTCAGCGTCAGCTGCACGTCACCGGTGCCGGGCGGCAGGTCGACGATCAGCACGTCCAACGCGCCCCACTGCACCTGGCTCATCATCTGCTGCAACGCGCCCATAAGCATCGGACCGCGCCAGACCACCGCCTGACCTTCGTTGGTCATCAACCCCATCGACATCATGGTGACGCCGTGATTGCGCAGCGGCAGGATGGTCTTGCCATCGGGGCTGGCCGGCCGTCCCGACACGCCCAGCATGCGCGGCTGCGAAGGGCCGTACACATCGGCATCCAGCAGGCCGACCCGCCGCCCTTCGGCCGCCAGCGCACAGGCCAGGTTGGCCGAGACGGTCGACTTTCCGACCCCGCCCTTGCCCGAGGCCACGGCGATGATCCGGTCAACCCCCGGCACCGCCTGCGGCCCGGTCTGCGAGGGTTTGGGCTTGGGTTTCAAATCCGGCGGCGCCTTGTCGGAGTGCGCAGTCAGCAGGGCTGAGACCTTGGCCACCCCGTCGACCATTTGCGCCGCCTTTTCGGCGGTGGCGCGCACCGGTTCCATCTTCTCGGCATTCCTGGGGTCGATTTCCAGTACGAAGCGCACGGTATCGCCCTCGACATTCAGCGCGCGAACCACACCCGCACTGACGATGTCCTGCCCCGAAACCGGGTCGGTGATCTTTTTCAGGTTCGCCAGAACCGCGTCGCGGATGCTCATGCGTCGCCGTCCTTGATCTGGCCGGTCACCACGTGTTCGACATCCAGACCGTCAATCGTCAGGACCATCTTGACTTCAAAGCTTTTACCCGCCGGATCGCCCGCTTTGCGCAGCGCGTCTTCGATGGCCTGCTGGCTGGTCACGCCAACCTGTTTGAGGAATTTGCGCATCGACATGTTGTAATCGCCGCTCATCGCCGTGTGTCTCCGTCTTGTTCGTTCATTTGACGCATTCACCCTGTCGCCGTTAGGCTGGGCCATGCGCTTTGTTCTTTTGTGCCTCAGCCTGACGCTCTTCGCCAGCCCCTCTTGGTCGCAGGAGGAGATTGGCTTGGCCGCGCCCGAGGATGTCGCACGCTCGGGTCTTTTGAAACATATTCTTCCGCGCTTCTCGCTCAAGACCGGAATTCGCGTTGTCGCGGTTGATGCGGGCGCGATGGTTCTGGCGGTCGGGCCACCGGGGCAGCCGGTGTTTCAGCGCGGCGGCGACATCTATCATCTGCGCATTCAGGACGACCTGCGGCAGGCCCGCTTTCAGGATTGGCTGTTGTCCGACGTGGGCAAGCGCACCGTCGAAAGCTTTGCACCGGCCGAGGGCGGCCCGTTCTCGGCCAGTTTCGAAACGGTCGCTGCGCCCGAGTCGGATGCCATCGAAGGCGACGCCTTGCTGGGCGAAAAGTTGTCGCTGACCCATTGCGGGCGCTGTCATGTGATTGGCCCGCAGAACCGGATGAACGGGTTGGGCTCCACGCCGTCCTTTGCGGTGCTGCGCGCGATGCCGGATTGGTCGAACCGGTTCCAGGCGTTCTTCGCCCTGAACCCGCACCCGTCCTTTACCCAGATCGAGGGGATCACTGCGCCCTTCGACCCCGAACGCCCCTCGCCCATTCACCCGCTGAGGCTGACGCAAGACGAGCTTGAGGCGATCCTCGCCTATGTCTCGGTCATCCGCGCGGCCGATCTGGGGGCCCCGCTCAAACTTCAGTGATCCTTGCGCTTGCTGAAGTAGTCATCGGTGGTGACGACCTTGGGCTTGGGCTTTGAGGCAAATGGGTTATCCTCGCTGTGAAACTGCGCCTGCACACGGCAATCGTCACACATCTGGATCATCTTCGCCTGCTCGGACGAGGCGAACATCGGGTGGCTGCCGGCCAGCTTTTCCATGATCCGCTCGACCGTCGATTTCACCCCGAACAGAGCACCGCATTCGATGCAGGCAAAGGGCTCTTCCTCGTTCAGAACACGCGGCGACAGCGCACGGTCGCTCAGGTCCAGTTCGGGCACCAGGGTGATCGCGCTTTCGGGACAGATAGTCTTGCACAGCCCGCATTGCAGGCAGGCATCCTGCTGAAAGTTCAGCTGAGGCATGTCGGGGTTGTCGATCAATGCGCCTGACGGGCACAGCGACACGCAACTCAGACACAGGGTGCAGGCCTCGGTGTCCACCGCCACCGCGCCATAGGGTGCGTGTTCCGGCAGAGGAAGCGGCTGAGACGCATCGGGGCGCAGCGCCTTCGCCGCCAACCGCGTAATCTGGCGCCGGTTGCCCAGCGGCAGAACCGGCTGGGCAAGTGGCTGCGGCACGTCCTGCGCATAGAGCAGATCGGCCAGCGCATCGGGATCGGATTCATCGATCACTCCAACGACGTCGGTTCCGGCGATGGCCAGCGCCAGCGGCAGTTCGCGCTCCAACGCATCCCGCTCGGTCGTCGGGGCCAGCAGGATGTCGACCCGGGCAAAGCCATGAGCCAAGGCAGCCAGCATCTCGGCATGTCCAAAGCCGGACACCACACCCAGTTCCAGCGGAATCACATCGGCGGGCAGCCCGCGCCCGAACCTCGCGGCCAGCCGGATCATCTCGGCCCCGTGGGCATCATGCACCAACAGGCGCGGAGCACGCCCTCCGGCCCGACGATAGGTCGCCGCCAAGGTCTGCATCCGCGCCAGCAGGGCCGCCACCGGAGGATCCTCGTAGCTGATCGCGGTCGAGGGGCACAAGGCTGCGCATTCACCGCAGCCCGCGCAGACCATCGGATCGATGGCCACGTGATCTCCGGCCGGGGTGATGGCGCCGGTGGGACAGATGTCCAGACAGTTGGAACAGCCCACCTGCCCGGCCCGCGAATGGGCGCACAATGTTTCTTCGAGCCGGACATACAGCGGTTTTTCGAAGGTCCCGACCAGCTGCGCCGCGTCAAAGGTCAGTCGGGCAACCGCCACAGCATCGCGCGGATCGGCGCGCAGGTAACCTTCGCGCTTGTCGGGAGCCGTCACGAAAGGCGCACCCCCCGCCAGGTCGATCAGCACATCGCAGGCCGACACCGCACCGTCGCGCGGCGGGGTCCAGGCAAACGCGCCGCGTCCGGCCGGATCAATCTGCTGCAACGCATCCAACCGCAGGGTGAACCCGCCCAGCGCCCCCGAGACCGACCGGACCCGCGCGCGCACCACGTCATAGGCCCGGCTGTCAGGCTGCGCATCATCGGTGACGACCACCGTCACCGCCATCGTGTCCGACAGTCGCTGGGCCAGGTCAAACGCAACCGCACCCGGCCCGATTATGCAGGCGGTGCCTTCGCTGATGACATCCACGCTGGGCGTGATCGGCTGCTGCAACAGAGCCTCGGCCGCCAGGGCGGTCATCTTGGGCAACGCCGCCCGCCCCTGCTCGGACCAGCCGGCCCGGTCGCGCAGATCGACAAAGCCAGGGTGATCCACGCCCAGTTCCTCGGCCAGTTCTTGAAACACTTGCGCCTCTTGCCCGCAGGCGATGACGATCTGGTCATCCGACTGCATCAGCTTTGCCGCAGCGGTCAGTTCGGTGGTGCACAGGGCCGTATGGACCTTGCTGCATTCAGCGCCGCAAGCAGCCGATATCCCCTGCCCGTCCAGGGCCTGACTTCCGGCGCAATCGCACAAGACCAGTTTGGTGACCATGTTCCCCCCGCATTTCTTCCTTGCCCCTAACCTTAGACCCAAACGCCGCTCATGCAACGTGTGGCGGCCGGTTCCGGTCAGAAACTGTGTATCGTCCGCCATCGCCGGCTGATCGTCGCCGCGACCCATTTGCGACGACTTTTTTTCCAAATCACCACCATTTCAGGCCGCTGCGGGCTTGGCACGTGGCCCATTTGTGTACCATAGTGAACCAAAGGGAAAGCAGGGGAGAGCTTTTCCGGGGAGGATCAAAGTGGCCGAGGCCGCAAAACAGATCGAAATGCCGGTTGGCGTCGTCGTGCGCAAGACACCGGGGGTTACGCGCTGGGCCCGGTGGAATTGGCGCGCGGTCGCGGTGCTGCCTGGCGCCCCACCCGCTGACTGGGTCGAACTGCGCCGCGAGGGCGACGCGGTCGAATACCACGCCGCCACCCTGCCCTTGAAACTCTGGTCCGACGAAACCGAGGCCTATATGGCCAATCTCTCGGACAGCCAGCCGTCCCTTTACCTTGTCCTGCGCGAAGATGCCGAAGGCGATCGTCCGCTGAACGCGTTTTTGATCACCGCCTCGCCCTACGAGGGGCAGGACTATGCCGATACCGGCGAAGAGATCGTGGAAAAGATCCCGATGACCGAAGGCCTGATCGCCTGGGTGCGCGATTTCACTCTGGCCCATCACCGCGATGAGGTGTTCGTCAAACGCCGCCGCGACAAGAAACGGGTGGATCTTGTGGAAGACGGCAAGGGCGATTCGCGCATCCGGCAGGCCTCGGATGTCTACCGCGCCCCGCGGAGGGCCGTGCAATGAGCGCTCGACAGGATTTCTGGTCCCGCCGCAAGGCCGCCGTGCAGGCCGAAGCGCATGCCGAACAAGAGGCCCTGATCGCGCAGGAGATCGCCGCGCAGCAGGCCGAACTGGAAGAAAAGACCGACGCCGAGATTTTGGCCGAGCTTGACCTGCCCGACCCCGACTTGCTGCAGGCGGGCGACGATGTTTCGGGCTTCATGGCCAAGGCAGTGCCGGACCGTCTGCGCCGCCGCGCGTTGCGGCGCTTGTGGCGATTGAACCCGGTGCTGGCGAATGTGGACGGGTTGGTCGATTACGGCGAGGACTACACCGACGCCGCCTGCGTGGTCGAAAACCTGCAGACGGCTTATCAGGTCGGACAAGGCATGTTGCGCCATATCGAGGCTATGGCGGAGCAGACGGAAACCGAAGAACAACCGGTCGAGGCCGAAGCCGCGCCGGCAACCGAACCGCCCGAACCTGAAGCCGAGCCCGCGCCCCCTGTCGAAGTGGCAGACGCCATCCAACCGGATGAGGACGAGCGCACCCAGGCCCCGCGGCGCATGAAATTCGAATTCGAAGGATGACCCGATGAACATTCGCGACCCGCAGACGTTCGAGATTTCCCCCGAGGACCGTCTGCGCGCGGATTTCTACAACTTCCTGGGCCTGCTGCTAGCCACACCGCCCGACCAGACCCTGCTGAGCCAGATCGCCGCGCTGTCGGGGGACGAGACCGATCTGGGCCAGGCCATTCAGGCCATGGCCCGCGTGGCCAAAGTGACCAAGCCCGAAGCTGCCGAGCGCGAGTTCAACGCATTGTTCATCGGGCTTGGGCGCGGAGAACTGCTGCCCTATGCCAGCTTCTACCTGACCGGTTTCCTGAACGAGAAACCGCTGGCGCAGCTGCGCAACGACATGGCTGCGCGGGGCATCACCCGGGCGACAAACGTGTTCGAACCCGAAGACAACATCGCCTCGCTGATGGAGATGATGGGCGGCATGATCGTCGGCCGTTTCGGCGGCCCGGCCGCATTGGAAGATCAAAGGACGTTCTGGAACAAGCATATCGGTCCCTGGGCCGAGCACTTTTTCTCGGACCTGGAAGCAGCCGAGCATTCGGTTCTCTATGCCTCGGTCGGCACCGCCGGCCGGGTTTTCATGGAGATCGAACGCGAGGCCTTCCGCATGACGACGCATTAGGCGGCCGTCATTCGCTGGCGCCCCGGCGGGCGCTGAACCGCAAATGGGAAAGGAGGATCCCATGAGCAAGACCAAGGAGAGCGGCGCCAGCCGCCGCGACTTCCTGAAACTGGCGGGCACCGCGGCCCCGGCAGCCGTTGCAGCGGCCAGCCTGGGAACCGAGGTCGAAGCGGCCGAGCAACCCTCGGACGAGACCCGCATTCAGGACACGGCGCATACCCGCGCCTATTTCGACAGCGCGCGCTTCTAGGCCGCCTCGGCGACGCCCGGCGCAGGTCCGGACGTGGTCACACTCGGCTGACGGTTGCGATTGGCCCTGACGTCGATTTCGAAACACCAAGCCAGCCATGATCAGCATGGCCAGCAAGGGAGGAAGGAAATGCTTAGGAAAAAGACCAACGGGGTTGCGAGACGCCCCCAGCGGACAAGTATCCTGTCCCAAATCGGCGAAAAGAGCGTCGATCGCCGCGCGTTCCTGCGTGGCTCGGGCCTGACGATCGGCGGCCTGGCCGCGATCAGCGCCACGGGTGGAACCGTGTCGCCCGCCAGCGCCCAGACCGCAGCCAATACGGCTGTCGAGAACATCAAATCCGTCTGCACGCATTGCTCGGTCGGCTGTACCGTGGTTGCCGAGGTGCAGAACGGCGTGTGGATTGGGCAGGAACCCGGTTGGGACAGCCCGTTTAACCTTGGTGCTCACTGTGCCAAGGGGGCTTCGGTCCGGGAACACGCCCACGGCGAACGCCGCCTGAAATACCCGATGAAGAAAGAGGGTGGCGAGTGGAAGCGCATCAGCTGGGAACAGGCGATCGACGAGATCGGCGACGGCATGATGAGCATCCGCGAGGAAAGCGGGCCTGACAGCGTCTATTGGTTGGGTTCGGCCAAGCACAACAACGAACAGGCCTATCTGTTCCGCAAGTTCGCGGCCTACTGGGGCACCAACAACGTGGACCACCAGGCGCGGATTTGCCACTCGACCACCGTTGCGGGTGTTGCGAATACATGGGGCTACGGCGCCATGACCAACAGCTACAACGACATCCACAATTCCAAGGCGATCTTCATCATCGGCGGCAACCCGGCCGAGGCTCACCCCGTCTCGCTGCTGCACGTCCTGCGCGCGAAAGAGCAGAACAATGCCCCGCTGATTGTCTGTGACCCGCGCTTCACGCGCACCGCGGCCCATGCCGACGAATATGTCCGCTTCCGCCCCGGCACCGACGTGGCGCTGATCTGGGGCATCTTGTGGCACATCTTCGACAACGGCTGGGAAGACAAAGAGTTCATCCGCACCCGTGTCTGGGGCATGGACCAGATCCGCGAAGAGGTCGCCAACTGGACCCCCGAAGAGACCGAGCGCGTCACCGGCGTGCCGGGATCGCAGCTCAAGCGCGTGGCGCGGACGCTGGCCAACAACCGTCCTGGCACCGTGATCTGGTGCATGGGCGGAACCCAGCACACCAACGGCAACAACAACACGCGCGCCTATTGCGTGCTGCAGCTGGCGTTGGGCAACATGGGCACCTCTGGCGGCGGCACCAACATCTTCCGCGGCCATGACAACGTGCAGGGCGCAACCGACCTTGGCGTTCTGTCCCACACCCTGCCCGGCTATTACGGCCTGTCTGCAGGCGCATGGGGTCACTGGGCGCGTGTCTGGGGCGAGGATCTGGACTGGCTGAAAGGACAGTTCGACACGATCAAGGACAAGGACGGCAAGGACAAGCCGCTGATGAACGAGCGTGGCATCCCGGTGTCGCGCTGGATCGACGGTGTTCTGGAAGATCCCGAAAACATGGATCAGCCAAACAATGTCCGCGCCATGGTTCTGTGGGGCCACGCGCCCAACTCGCAGACCCGGATGGTCGAAATGAAGACGGCGATGGAAAAGCTGGACATGCTGGTCGTGATCGACCCGTATCCCACCGTTTCCGCCGTCCTGCATGACCGGACCGATGGCGTCTATCTGCTGCCGGCCTGCACGCAGTTCGAAACCCGTGGCTCGGTCACGGCGTCGAACCGGTCGTTGCAGTGGCGCGACAAGGTGGTCGATCCGCTGTTCGAAAGCCTGCCGGACGAGGTCATCATGGCCAAGTTCGCCAACAAGTTCGGCTGGGCCGACCGGCTCTTCCGCAATATCGAGATGGAGGACCCCGACACCCCGAATGTGGAAAGCATCACGCGCGAGTTCAACGCGGGGCTGTGGACGATCGGCTATACCGGTCAGTCGCCAGAGCGGATCAAAAGCCATATGGCCAACCAGCACACGTTCGACAGAACGACGCTGCAGGCCGTGGGCGGTCCGAATGACGGCGAATACTACGGCCTGCCTTGGCCCTGCTGGGGCACCGCCGAGATGGGGCATCCGGGGACGCCAAACCTCTATGACATGTCCAAACCTGTGGCCGAGGGCGGCCTGACCTTCCGCGCACGTTTCGGCGTCGAGCGTGACGGGCAGAACCTGCTGGCCGAAGGGGTCTACAGCGTCGGTTCCGAGATTCAGGACGGTTATCCTGAATTTACCATGCAGATGCTGATGGATCTGGGCTGGGATGGCGACCTGACGGCCGAGGAACGCGCGGCCATCGACGCCGTGGCCGGGCCCAAGACCAACTGGAAGACCGACCTGTCGGGCGGCATCCAGCGGGTGGCCATCAAGCATGGCTGTGCGCCGTTCGGCAACGCCAAGGCCCGTACAGTGGTGTGGACTTTCCCGGATCCGATCCCGCTGCACCGCGAGCCTCTGTACACGCCGCGGCGCGATCTGGTGGCCGACTATCCTACCTACGAGGACCGGCACGACTATCGCTTGCCGACCTTGTATGCTTCGATCCAGAAGAACGACTTTTCAAAGGATTACCCGATAATCCTGACGTCAGGTCGTCTGGTCGAATATGAAGGTGGCGGCGACGAGACACGGTCGAACCCGTGGCTAGCTGAACTGCAGCAGGACATGTTCGTCGAGATCAATCCGCGTGACGCCAACAACCTTGGCATTCGCGACGGATCGCAGGTCTGGGTCGAAGGTCCCGAGGGCGGCAAGGTCAAGGTGATGGCGATGCTGACCGAAAGGGTCGGTGCCGGCGTGGCCTTCATGCCCTTCCACTTTGGCGGCCATTTCCAGGGCGCGGACCTGAGGGAGAAATACCCGAAAGGCGCCGACCCGTACGTATTGGGTGAAAGCACGAACACCGCCCAGACCTATGGCTATGATTCAGTGACCCAGATGCAGGAGACCAAAGCGACTCTCTGCAAGATCTGGGCAGCGTAAGGAGGACGATAATGGCTAGAGCAAAGTTTCTCTGCGACGCTGAACGCTGCATCGAGTGCAACGCTTGCGTGACCGCGTGCAAGAACGAACACGAGGTCCCGTGGGGCATCAACCGCCGCCGGGTGGTGACGATCAATGACGGCAAACCGGGTGAGCGTTCGATCTCGGTCGCCTGTATGCATTGTTCGGATGCGCCTTGCATGGCGGTGTGCCCGGTCGACTGCTTCTATCAGAACGAAGAAGGCGTCGTCCTGCATTCCAAGGACCTGTGCATCGGCTGCGGCTATTGCTTCTATGCGTGCCCGTTCGGCGCGCCGCAATACCCGCAGGCGGGCAACTTCGGATCGCGCGGCAAGATGGACAAATGTACCTTCTGCGCCGGCGGCCCCGAGGAAACGCACTCGACCGCAGAGTTCGCCAAATACGGCCGCAACCGGATCGCCGAGGGCAAACTGCCCATCTGCGCCGAGATGTGTTCGACCAAGGCCCTGCTCGCCGGTGACGGTGACGTGGTCTCGGCCATCTACCGCGAACGCGTCGTGGCGCGCGGGTTCGGCTCGGGCGCTTGGGGTTGGGGCACGGCCTACGACCAGAAGGACGGCTGAGACCTCAGCCTGACAACACGGGTGACCCGCCCCGGTGGGTCACCCGATTATGGATTAATACCGAGGTTCCGATGCTGCGCATTTTTCTGGCTTTGACGTTGACACTTGGGATCGCGCACGGCGCGCTTGCACAAGACACGACCGGCACAGACGAACCAGCCGCTGCCCCGCGCGCGCAGACCGGTGGCGCCACGACACTCGAGGATATTCTGGCCCGGCAACGCGGCGAGAAGGTCGACAACAGCTATCGCGCGCAGAATACCGGGCAAGGCAATGCCGAAGGGCTGTTGGGTCAGTTGGGCACGCGCGGCGTCGCCTCGGACAGCGATGTGTATCGCGCCATCCGCTATGGCTCGGCCGATGTCACCGTGTCGACCAAGGGGCCTGCTGCCGGCGTGCTGATCCAGGACGGCGGCATGTGGTGGTGGACTTTCCGCACCGGTCCGCTGCGCGAGTACGGAACCTATATTCTGGGCGGGATGCTGGTCGTTCTGCTGTTGTTTTTCCTGATCCGCGGCCGCATCCGCATCGATGGTGAGAAAACGGGCCGCACGGTCACCCGGTTTTCAGGATTTGAAAGGTTCGGGCACTGGCTGTTTGCCGGCTCGTTCCTGATCCTTGGATTAACCGGCCTGCTGTCGCTGTACGGCCGCGATTTCCTGATCCCGCTGTTCGGCAAAGAAGGGTTCGCCACCATCGCGCAAGGCTGCAAGTGGCTGCACAACAATCTGGCCTGGGCCTTCATGCTGGGATTGATCATCATCACCGTGAACTGGATCGCCCACAACATCCCCAACCGGACCGACCTGAAATGGCTGGCGGCCGGCGGCGGATTGTTCACCAAAGGCAGCCACCCCCCGGCCAAGAAGTTCAACGCCGGTCAAAAGATCATTTTCTGGCTGTGCATCCTGATGGGCGTCTCGATCAGCCTGTCGGGCCTGTCGCTGCTGTTCCCGTTCGAACTGCCGATGTTCGCTAAGACGTTTTCAATCGCCAACGCGACCGGGTTGCCGCAGTTGCTGGGACTGGACCTGCCCACGCAAATGTCTCCGCAGGAAGAAATGCAATATGCCCAGGTCTGGCACGTCATGGTCGCCTATGCCTTCATCGCCATCATACTGGCGCATATCTACCTCGGCTCGGTCGGCATGGAAGGCGCGTTTGACGCCATGGGTACCGGCGAGGTCGAAGAGCAATGGGCGCGCGAGCACCATTCGCTGTGGCTGGAAGAGGTAAAGGCACAGGAGGCCAGCGACGGCGCGGCCTCGCCTGCCGAATAGATGCGCGGGCTGGCTCTGGCGCTGGCCCTGCTGCCGCTGCCGCTGGCGGCGGATTTCTACACGCTCAAGGGCCATGGCGGACCGATCATGGACATCGCCACGGCCCCGGACGGGCGCATTGCCACCGCCAGTTTCGACAATTCCGTGGGCCTGTGGTCCGGACAGCAGCCGGACTGGCTCGAGGGTCACGAGGCTGCCGTGAACGCAGTGGTTTTCAACGGCACCGCGATCTATTCGGCCGGCGACGACTTTACTCTGCGCCGTTGGCCCGGTGGACAGGTCGTAGGTCAGCACAAGGGCAAGGTCGTCGGACTCGCTGCCTCAAAGACCCTCGTGGCGACTGCCAGTTGGGACGGGACCATCGGTCTTTGGCCAACCGAGGGCGGTGCGGCCAAGTCGCTGGGTCCAACGGGCAGCGGAGTCAATGCGGTGGCCTTCGCGCCGGACGGGCGGACGCTGTACTCCGCTGGGGTCGACGGCAGCCTGCGGGTCTGGGACGTCACGACAGGAACCGAAACCGCACGGCTGGTCGAGCATGGTTTCGGCATCAACGAATTGGTCCTGAACGCGCAAGACGGTTGGATCGCCTATGGCGCGGTCGATGGCGTGACCCGCATTCTTGACCTTACCACCGGGGCCGAGCGCGATTTCACGCTGGACCGTCGCCCGATCCTTGCGCTCGCCCTCAGCCCGGATCGGTCGCTGCTGGCGGTGGGCGACGGCGAGGGCTACATCATGGTCATTGACACGCAAGATTGGCGGATCGCGCAGGATTTCCGCGCAACGCTGCGCGGCCCGGTCTGGGCACTGGCCTTTTCGCCCGATGGTGAAAACCTGCACGCAGGCGGGCTGGATCAGGCCATGTATAGCTGGCCGGTGGCCGCGCTGGGGTCGCAGGAACGAATGGTCGGCCAAGAGCCGAGTTTCCTGAAGGACCCCGACGACATGCAAAACGGAGAACGGCAGTTCGCCCGGAAATGCTCGATCTGCCACAGCCTGACGCCGGACGATCAGCGCCGGGCCGGGCCGAACCTGCATGGCGTGTTCGGGCGGCGGGCCGGGACACTGCCCGGGTACACCTACTCGGAAACGCTGCAAGGGTCTGATATCATTTGGACTGAACAGACGATAAACGCTCTTTTCGATCAGGGACCGGACCACTACATTCCGGGGTCGAAAATGCCGATGCAGAGGATTGCGCAGGCGCAGGACCGCGCCGACCTGATCGAATTCCTGCGCGGCGCCACGGCGCCCGCGGACTAACCAGGAGGACCAGATGAAAGCCTTTCTTGCCGCTGTTGCCACGATGGCCGTCGTGACGGTCGCCGCCCCATTCTTGCTGACCCAGATGGGCCTGTCCTCGGCCGAACGCGGCGCGGCCGTGCGGCTGGAGTGAATGCCCGACTTCCTGACCACGCGCGAGTTGGCCGACCTGCTGCGAATCGGCGAGCGCAAGGCCTATGATCTGGCCGCATCGGGCGAGGTGCCCTGCGTGCGGGCTATGGGCAAGCTGCTGTTTCCACGGGCCGAGGTGCTGGCTTGGCTGAATGCGTCGCGCTCGGGCCCGCAGACGGCTGAACCGCCCCTGCCCCCGATCGTGGCCGGCAGCCACGATCCGCTGCTGGACTGGGCGCTGCGCGAAAGCGGCTCGGGGCTGGCTACCTACTACGACGGATCGTTTGACGGGCTGCGGCGGCTGGCCGACCGCAAGGCGCAGGCCGCGGTTCTGCATATCCACGAGCCTGACGGGTTCAACACCGGCGCGCTGCGCGACACGCTGGGCGAAGCGCCCGTGGTTCTGGTCCAGATCGCCCATCGCCAGCGCGGCCTGCTGTTGTCGCCCGGAACGCAAGGCATCGGCGAGTTTGTCGACCTGAAGGGCCGCCGCGTTCTGCTGCGGCAGGACAGCGCCGCCAGCCAACATCTGTTCGACCGACACTTGGCCGAACACGACCTGAGCCGCGACGACCTGGACACCTTGCCCAATTGCGCCCGCACCGAAGAGGAACTGGCCATCGCCCTACACGACGGCAAGGCCGAGGCCGGGTTCGGGCTGGGGGCTCTGGCCAGTCTTTATGGGCTGGGCTTCGTGCCGACCCACTCCGAACGTCTGGATCTGGCGATCTGGCGTAGGGCGTATTTCGAACCGCCCTTGCAGAAGCTGCTGTCCTTTCTGCACTCGGACGGGTTTGCCGCCCGCGCGGCCGAGATGGGCGGCTATGACCTGACCGACTTGGGCGCGATCCGCCACAATGGCGCCAGCGGCTGAGGGCCGGTCACCTGGCGTTGGGAAAGAACAGCTGTTCGCCCCCCAACCGATAGGACGCAATGGCCGCCTGACCATGCGGTCCGGTGAGCCAGTCGATGAACCTCTGGCCCGCGGCGGCGCGAACGCCGGGGTGTTTTTCCGGGTTCACGAGGATCACGCCATATTGATTGAACAGGCCCGGATCGCCCTCGACCAGAACCGCAAGATCGCCCTTGTTGCCGAAGGTCAGCCATGTCGCCCGGTCGGTCAGCGCATAGGCCCCCATCCCCGCCGCCAGATTCAGCGTGGCGCCCATGCCCGAGCCGGTCTCGCGGTACCAAGTGCCCGAGTCAGCGGTCGGGTCGAGGCCGGAGGCTTGCCACAGGCGCATCTCGGCCTGATGGGTACCGCTGTCATCCGCGCGCGAGGCGAAGGTCGACCTGGCATTCGCGATGGCGACCAGGGCGGCGGCGGCATCGGTCATTCCCTTGATGCGCGCCGGGTCGGACTTGGGCCCGACGATGACGAAATCGTTGTACATCACGTCGCGGCGCTCGATGCCCCAGCCCTCGGCCACGAACGCCTCCTCGGCCGGTTTGGCATGAACCAGCAAAACGTCGCCGTCGCCGTTCTTGGCATTGCGGATCGCCTGCCCCGTTCCCACGGCCACTACGCGCACCTCGATTCCGGTTTCGGCCTCGAAGCCCGGAAGAATGAAGTCCAGCAGGCCCGAGTTCTGCGTCGAGGTCGTTGACTGCACAATGATGAACGCCTCCTCGGCCGTCGCCGGGTTGGCGACAAGTCCGAACAGGACCAGGGCGCTTGTGAGTACTGCGCGAAACATGGATTGCCTCCGATTTTTGTTATGTGACCAACCAGCCTGCCAAATACTGGCGCGAGGCTTGGCATTCCGGCGCCTCAAGCACCTGTCTGGCGGTGCCGTGTTCGACGACGCGCCCGCCTTGCATCATCACGATGTCCGCCGCCAGACGCCGGGCCTGCCCGACGTCATGCGTGACCATCACGATCCGCACCCCGCGCGCCGAAGCGCGCAGGATCATCGCCTCGATCGCCTGCGTGGCGGTGGGGTCCAGTGCGCTGGTGGGCTCGTCCAGAAACAGCGTCTCGGGGTCCAGCGCCAGCGCGCGCAGGATAGCCAGACGCTGCGCCTCGCCGCCCGACAGAGACCGCGCCGATTGCCGGGCCTTGCTGTCCAGCCCACCTTCGGCCAGCAGGTTAGCAATCCGCCCCTTGCGCGCAGCACGGCCCAGCCGCTTGCGTTTCAGAACGAAGTCTAGATTGGCCGCAACCGACCGGCGCAGCAGCACCGGCTGCTGGAACACCATGGCCTGCCGGGCCTTGTGATCGGCGTTCAGGTCCAGACCATCCTGCAGGACCCGGCCCCTGTCGGCACGGATCAGCCCATGCAGACAGCGCAAAAGCAGGCTTTTGCCGGCACCGTTCGGCCCCAGGATCAGCGTCGGCCCGGGCCCGTCCAGCGACAGCTGGGGAACATCCAGCAGGACCCGCCCCTTGCGTTCGATGGCAAGGCCCGAAATTTCCAGCCGGTTCGGCGTGTCTGGCATTAGGTCACGCATGGCGCAGCCCCTCCTGCTCGGCCCGCAGGGTCAGGGCGCTGACCATGGCATTCACGGCCACTGCAATCCCGATCAGGATCGCACCAAGCGCCAGCGCCAGGGCCAGGTTGCCCTTCGAGGTCTCGAGCGCGATCGTCGTTGTCATCACCCGTGTCACGTGATTGATGTTGCCGCCGACGATGATCACCGCGCCGACCTCGGCGATGGCCCGGCCGAACCCGGCTAGAAGGGCGGTAACCAGGGCCAGCCGCGCATCCCACAGCAGCACCGGTACCGAGGCCAGCCGCGACACCCCCAGCGACCGCAGCTGTTCCGAATATTCCTCGGCCAGCAATTCCACAACCTGCCGCGTCAGCGCCGCGATGATCGGCGTGACCAGCACGGTCTGGGCAATGATCATGGCGGTCGGCGTGTACAAAAGCTCGAGCACGCCCAGCGGGCCGGACCGAGAGAGCATCAGATAGACCAGAAGGCCGACGACGACGGGCGGGAACCCCATCAATGCGTTCATCAGGATGATCAGCGCCCGCCGCCCGGGAAACCGCGCCACGGCCAGAGCGGCCCCGACCGGCATCCCGATCCCGGCCGAAATCAGCACCGCACACACCGAGACCTGCAGAGACAAGACCACGATCGCCCACAGGTCGGGGTCTCCTGTCAGGACAAGCTGCGCCGCGTGGCTGAATTCTGATGCAAAATCTTGCACTTTCTCCAACTTAGTCTGAGTTTCGTAGGAAACTCGGGGAATTACAGGATAATACTAGCGCAATTTGCGCTTCGGCCCCACAGAAATCCGACATTCACAACGACAAACGCGGCCCAATCGAGGGCCGCGTTTTCATCCTGAGCATTCGGTGGATCAGTTCAAAGCCGCATCCGTTATCTGGTGGGTCCAGGCGCCTTCGGGCTTTTTGGTGATCACCGGGTCCGAGCCGCCGGCCAGCAAGGTGCTCACCGTGCGCTCGAAATCGGCCGGGTCCAGCGCACCGTTCGAGCCTGCGGTCAGCTTGGCGATCTCCCCCATCATGCGCTTCTGGTGCTCTTCGGTCTGGGCACCTGTCGCGTCGTTTTCCAGCACGATTTCGGCGGCCTCGTCTGGGTTCTCCTCGGCGTATTTCCAGCCTTTCATCGAAGCGCGCACGAAGCGTTCCATCTTGTCGACGAAGGCCGGATCGCTGAGGTTGTCTTCAAGCACGTACAAGCCATCTTCCAGCGTGGCCACGCCCTGGTCTTCATACTTGAAAGTTACCAGCTCGTCGGGGCTGACGCCCGCGTCGATGACCTGCCAGTATTCGTTGTAGGTCATGGTGCTGATGCAGTCGGCCTGACGCTGCAGCAGCGGATCGACGTTGAAGCCCTGCTTCAAAACCTCGACGCCGTTTTCGCTCTTGCCGCTGGTGTCGATACCTAGCTGGCTCATCCAGCTCATGAACGGGAATTCATTGCCGAAAAACCAGACGCCCAGCGTGCGGTTCTTGAGATCCTCGGGCGAGGAAATGCCCGCGTCCTTCCAGCAGGTCAGCATCATGCCAGAGCTTTTGAAGGGCTGCGCGATGTTGACCAGCGGCAGGCCCTTTTCGCGCGCAGCCAGCGCGGCGGGCATCCATTCCACGGTGACGTCAGCGCCACCGCCCGCGATCACTTGCGTGGGCGCGATGTCGGGACCGCCGGGCAGGATGGTGACGTCCAGCCCCTCTTCTTCGTAAAAGCCCTTGTCCTTGGCGACGTAGTAGCCCGCGAACTGGGCCTGGGTGACCCATTTCAATTGAAGCGTCACCTCGTCTGCGGCAAAGGCCGAACTTGCGGCGAATCCTAGGGCGGCTATGGCCCCGGTCAGTAGCTTGTTCATCTTCATCTTCTCCTAGTTGCTAGTGCTGCCCCGTTTTCGGGGTCTGTTGAATTGTTGTTCCGCTTAACTGCGTTGTGACGGGTGCCAGAAGGTCACCAATTTCTCGATCATGGCGACCAGACCGTAGAAGGCGGTCCCGGCCAGCGCCGCGACCACGATTTCCGCCCAGACCATGTCCAGCGACAATTGCCCGACACTGGTCGAGATCCGGAACCCCATGCCCAAAGTGGGCGAGCCGAAGAACTCTGCCACGATAGCGCCGATCAGGGCCAGCGTGGTGGAAATTTTCAACCCGTTGAAAATGAACGGCATGGCCGCGGGCAGGCGCAGCTTGAGAAAGCTTTGCCAATAGGTTGCGGCATAGGTCTCCATCAGGTCGCGCTGCATGGCGGTGGCCTCGCGCAGGCCGGCGACCGTGTTTACCAGCATCGGGAAAAAGACCATCACCACCACAACGGCCGCCTTCGAATGCCAGTCGAACCCGAACCACATCACGAGGATCGGCGCGGTGCCCACGATCGGCAGCGCGGCCACGAAATTGCCCACCGGCAGCAAGCCCAGGCGCAGGAAGTCCCACCGGTCCACGGCGATCGCCATCAGGAAGGCGGCGCCGCATCCGATGACATAGCCGCTGAGCGCGCCCTTGATGATGGTCTGCACGAAATCGGCCCACAAGATCGGCAGGCTGTCCCAGAACCGCTCCCAGATCACCGAAGGCGCGGGCAGGATGACCAGAGGCACCTCGAGCCCGCGCACCAGCAATTCCCACATCCCGATGACGGTCAGGCCGAAGATCAGCGGCGCAAGAATGCGCACCGCCCGCGTGTCGGCATAGGGTCCGCTGGCCAAGCGGGTGTTCAGCCACCAACCGGCCAGCCACAAAAGGATTGCAAAACCGACCATCATCATTGCGCCATCCCCATGCGTTTCAACACCGCCCGCTCGATCAGGCCCAACAGGCCCACCAGACAGGCCGCCAGAATGGCTGCGGCAAACAGCGCCGACCAGATCTGCACCGTCTGGCCGTAATAGCTGCCGGCCAGCAGACGCGCGCCCAGCCCCGCCACGGCGCCGGTCGGCAGTTCGCCGACGATGGCCCCCACCAGCGACGCGGCGATCCCGATCTTGAGCGAGGCGAACAGATAGGGCATCGAGGCCGGCAGGCGCAGTTTCCAGAACACCTGCCCCTTACTGGCGTTATAGGTGCGCAGCAGGTCCAACTGCATCGCGTCAGGGCTACGCAGGCCCTTGACCATGCCCACGACCACCGGGAAAAAGCTCAGATAGGCCGAGATCACCGCCTTGGGTATGATCCCCTGAATGCCGATCGAATACAGCACCACGATGATCATCGGCGCCAACGCGATGATGGGGATGGTCTGGCTGACGATGGCCCAGGGCATGACCGACAGGTCCATCACCCGGCTGTGCACGATCCCCACAGCCAGCAGGATGCCCAGCCCCGTGCCGATGGCAAAGCCCAGAATCGTCGCGCTGAGCGTCACCCAGCCGTGATAGACCAATGACCGTTTCGAGGTGATCTTCTTCTGAACCGTGGTCTCCCACAGCTCGATCGCGACCTGATGCGGCGCGGGCAGACGCGGCCGATCCTGCGCCCAGGTCGCCGGAATGGCAAAGCTGTTGCGCAGCGCCAGGCCGATTTCCCCCATGTCGCGGCGGTCTTTGGCCGAGGGCGGAACCACTTCGGCCCCGGCCCGTTCCTGTTCGGTCAGAACGCCTTTGATGTTCATCGGAATGCAGGCCGCGTACCAGATGACGACGATGGCCAGCAGAACGGTCAGAACGGCGACAAGCTGCTTCATGCGTGCCACTCCATCCGCACCACGGGGACGGTCTCGGGCGGCGTTGCGGCCTCGGTCCCGGTCTCGACAAAACCCTCGCGGCGATAGAACCGTTGCGCTGCAGCATTCGGTTGATGGGCCGTCAGCCACAGAAAGCTGCGTCCCTGTTTTGCCCGGTCCAGCAGGCGCTTGCCGATGCCCTGCCCGGTCCGCAGGCAATACATCGCCCCGACCTTCTGCGCCTCAGGATCGACCGACATGTAGCAATCGACGGGTTCACCGACGACCCACATTTCACGGTCCGGGAAGGCCTGCGCGATCAGCGCCTCCAATTCCGGTTGGGGCAGTTCATCTGTCATCCACTCGGTCTGGCGGACCCAAAAGGAGACCACCGCTGCGCAGGCCGGCACATCCGCCTCGGTCGCGCGTCTGATGTCATCCCCGCCCATCACACATCGTCCCCGTGCCCGGCGCGCAGCCCTTCGCGCACGCGGTGCGCGACCTCGATGAATTCGGGCGTGTCGCGGATGTCCAGCGGCCGCTCCTTGGGCAGAGGGCTGTCAATCACATCGGTGATCCGCCCGGGGCGCGGGCTCATGACCACGATCTTGGTGCTCAGATACACCGCCTCAGGGATCGAGTGGGTGACGAAGCCGATCGTCTTGCCGGTGCGCGCCCACAGCGCCAAAAGCTGTTCGTTCAGGTGATCGCGCACGATCTCGTCCAGCGCGCCGAAAGGCTCGTCCATCAACAGGATATCGGCGTCGAAGGCCAGCGCCCGGGCGATGCTGGCCCGTTGCTGCATCCCACCCGACAGCTGCCAGGGGAACTTGCCACCAAACCCTGAAAGATCAACAAGTTCCAGAACTCTCTTTACACGTTCTTCCTGCTCCTGCGCCGAGTATCCCATGATCTCGAGCGGCAGTTTGATGTTCTTGGCAATGGTCCGCCACGGGTACAGGCCCGCCGCCTGGAACACATAGCCATAGGCACGGTTCCGGCGGGCCTCGTCCGGGCTCATGCCGTTGACGGTCAGTGTGCCGCCCGTAGGCGTTTCCAGTGCAGCGACACAGCGCAGAAAGGTCGTCTTGCCGCAGCCCGAAGGGCCGATGAAACTGACGAATTCGCCCTTGTCGATGGCCAGGTTCACGTCCTTGAGGGCGTGCACGGGTCCGTCATTGGTTTGGAAGGTCAGGTCGAGGTTCTTTGCCTCGATCACGGGCCGGGTATTGCTTTCAGATGTCATCCTACTGCCTTGAAGTTTTGGCTTTTTTGCCCGGTCGGCAACCTTCGAGCATCACACCCCCGTCGCCGGGATGCCCGACCGCTCTATCGGGCGCGGGGCGGTCAGTTCTTTCCAGGTGCTCAGCGCCTTGTTCACGGTGGTGTTGGCCTCGCGCGCGACGAATTTGCCTTGGCCTTCCTGCGTTCGGATCTCGCCATCATGCACCGCCACCTGTCCACGGGTTAGGGTAAAGCGCGGCAAGCCCTTGACCTCGTGCCCCTCGAACACGTTGTAGTCGATCGCCGACTGCTGCGTCGCCGCGCTGATGGTCTTGGTCTTGTCCGGGTCCCACACCACCAGATCGGCATCTGCACCCACCAGTACGGCACCTTTTTTCGGATAGCAATTCAATATTTTGGCGATATTTGTTGAAGTCACGGCCACAAATTCGTTCGGCGTTAGCCGCCCGGTCGCCACGCCGTGGGTCCATAGCATCGGCATCCGATCCTCAAGGCCGCCCGTTCCGTTCGGGATCTTGGTGAAATCGCCCACGCCAAACCGCTTCTGCTCGGTTGTGAAGGCGCAGTGATCGGTGGCAACCACGCTCAGCGAGCCCGACTGCAACCCCGCCCACAGGCTGTCCTGGTGCTGTTTGTTGCGGAACGGCGGGCTCATCACCCGGCGCGCGGCGTGGTCCCAATCGGGATGCGCATATTCGCTGTCGTCCAGCGTCAGGTGCTGGATCAGCGGCTCGCCCCAGACGCGCTTGCCCTGCATCCGGGCACGGCGGATGGCCTCATGCGCCTCTTCGCACGAGGTGTGCACCACATAGAGCGGCACCCCGGCCATGTCGGCGATCATGATGGCGCGGTTGGTGGCCTCGCCCTCAACCTGCGGCGGGCGCGAATAGGCATGGGCCTCGGGGCCGGTATTGCCTTCGGCCAGCAGCTTGGCCTGCAACTCGGCCACCACGTCGCCGTTCTCGGCATGGACCATCGCGATCCCGCCCAGCTCGGCCAGCCGCTTGAACGAGGCGAACAGCTCGTCGTCATTGACCATCAGGGCGCCTTTGTAGGCCATGAAATGCTTGAACGTGTTAATGCCGCGCTGTTCGATGACGGTCTTCATGTCATCGAACACCTGCTCGCCCCACCATGTCACGGCCATGTGGAAGGAATAGTCGCAATTGGCGCGGGTCGATTTGTTGTCCCAACGTTTGAGCGCATCCAGCAGGCTTTCGCCCGGGTTCGGCAGTGCGAAATCCACCACCATGGTCGTGCCGCCGGCCAGCGCCGCGCGGGTGCCGCTTTCGAAATCATCGCTAGAATAGGTCCCCATGAACGGCATTTCCAGATGCGTGTGCGGGTCAATCCCGCCGGGCATGACGTAACAGCCGGTCGCGTCCAGTTGCTCGTCCCCCTTCAGATCCGGCCCGATCTCGGTGATCACGCCGCCTTCGATCTTGACGTCGGCCTTGTAAGTCAG
The DNA here is from genome assembly GCF_059613165.1 of Ruegeria sp. BHSB172. Classification (NCBI taxonomy): domain Bacteria; kingdom Pseudomonadati; phylum Pseudomonadota; class Alphaproteobacteria; order Rhodobacterales; family Roseobacteraceae; genus Ruegeria; species Ruegeria sp. BHSB172. The sequence continues at coordinate 80,016 of NZ_JBXWRZ010000006.1, read as the reverse complement.
ATCCGCGGTGACGACGGTTCCGTTCTTGATGACTGTGGTCATGTTCAACTCCCTGCGAGCGCGTCTGTTGCGCCTCTCTTGATTTTCCTGCGGGTTGGGGGCGCGCGGCCCAGGCTACTCCACGATCTCGGCGGTTTCGACGACCGCGTGGAAAAGGACGTCGGCCCCGGCGGTTGCCCATTCCTTGCTGATTTCCTCTGCCTCGTTGTGGCTTAGGCCATCCACGCAGGGGCACATCACCATCGCGGTCGGCGCCACGCGGTTGATCCAGCAGGCATCGTGCCCCGCGCCCGAAATGATGTTGGTGTGCGAATAGCCCAGCCGCTCAGCCGCGTTGCGTACGGCGGCGACGCAGGTCTCGTCGAATTTCACCGGGTCAAACCCGCCGACCTTCTCGAACTCGACCTGCAGGCCCATCTCATCCACGATGTCCTCGGCGGCGACACGCAGACGGTTTTCCATATCCTTGATGACGTCCAACTCGGGAGAGCGGAAATCGACCGTGAACACCACCTTGCCCGGGATCACGTTACGCGAGTTCGGATAGACGTCGATATGCCCGGCAGCCCCCACGGCATGAGGCGCATGCGACCATGCGATCTCGTCCACCTTTTCGAGAATGCGCGCCATCGCCAGCCCGGCATTCTTGCGCATCGGCATCGGGGTTGATCCGGTATGCGCGTCCTTGCCGGTCACGGTCACCTGGGTCCAGCTGAGGCCCTGCCCATGGGTGACGACGCCGATATCCTTGCCTTCTGCCTCGAGGATCGGGCCCTGTTCGATATGCAGTTCAAAGAAGGCATGCATCTTACGGGCCCCGACCTCTTCGTCGCCGCGCCAGCCGATGCGCTGCAACTCGTCGCCGAACTTCTTGCCTTCGGCATCCTCGCGGTCATAGGCCCAATCCTGCGTGTGCATCCCCGCGAACACGCCCGACGCCAGCATGGCGGGGGCGAACCGGGTGCCCTCTTCGTTGGTCCAGTTGGTGGCCACGATCGGGTGTTTCGTCTTGATGCCCAGATCGTTCAGGGTTCGGATGATCTCGAGCGCACCCAGAACCCCCAGCACCCCGTCATACTTGCCGCCCGTCGGCTGCGTATCCAGGTGCGAGCCTACATAGACCGGCAGCGCATCGGGGTCCGTGCCGGGGCGCATGGCGAACATGTTGCCCATCTGGTCGAGGCCCATGGTACACCCGGCTTCTTCGCACCATTTCTGGAACAGCGCGCGGCCTTCGGCATCTTCGTCGGTTAGGGTCTGGCGGTTGTTGCCGCCGGCAACGCCCGGACCGATCTTGGCCATCTCCATCAGGCTGTCCCACAACCTGTCGCCATTAATCCTGAGATTCTGCGCCGGAGCTGCCATGTTCGTCTTCCCTGTTGCTTGCGATTTAGCTCGCTTTTGGTGTCTTGATTTGACCATCTGGTCAAACTCACGCTATCACGGGTTCAACATCAGTCAAGAAATTGCATCGCGCCGATGCAAAAATCGGCATATTCAACACCTGCTTGTTCGAAAAAGAGACGCCCTGAATACATGCCCAAAGACCGCGCCCCGACCCGAATTCAGAAAAAGAACCGCGCCGCGATTCTCGAGGCTGCGCTGAACGTGTTTTCGGCCCATGGCTTTCGCGGGGCGACCGTCGATCAGATCGCGGCCGAGGCCGGGCTGAGCAAGCCAAATCTTTTGTATTATTTCCCGTCAAAAGAGGCGATCCACACCGCGCTTCTGTCCGGCCTTCTGGAAACCTGGCTGGCGCCGCTGCACGACCTTGATGAAAACGGCGAGCCGATGGAGGAGATCCTCTCGTACATCAAGCGCAAGCTGCAGATGAGCCGCGAGTTGCCGCGCGAAAGCCGCCTGTTTGCGAACGAGCTGGTGCAGGGCGCGCCTCGCATCCATGACGCCCTGTCGAACGATCTGAAGGCGCTGGTCGATCAGAAGGCGGCCGTTCTGATGCATTGGATGGATCAGGGCAAAATCGCCCGCCTGCACCCGCATCACCTGATCTTTTCGATCTGGGCGTTGACCCAGCATTATGCGGATTTCGATGTTCAGGTACGGGCGATCCTGGGCGACGAAGACCCGTTCGAAGGGGCTGCGCCCTTCATCGACACCCTGTACCGAAAACTGCTGACCCCATGAAAAAAGGGCCGCAGCGCGGCCCCTTTTGGTGATCTGACGCCGATCACTCGGCGGCTTTGGCCATCGGGTTGTTCGGGTGGGTTGTCCAGTTGGCATAGTCCGGCTGAACCACCTTGCCGGTGCGCGGATCGACCTCGCCCGCCGCCATCGGCACCATCGAAATGCAGCCCTCGACCGGGCAGACATCCACGCACAGGTTGCAGGCAACGCATTCCTCGTCGATCACCTCGAACACTCGGTCGGGCGACATGGAGATAGCCTGATGGCTGGTGTCCTCGCAGGCCGCGTAGCAGCGGCCGCACTTGATGCACTGATCCTGATCGATCTTGGCCTTGGCAACGTAGTTCAGGTTCAGATATTGCCAGTCGGTCACATTCGGGACGGCCCGCCCGACGATCTCCGATACGTTGGAGTATCCCTTTTCGTCCATCCACTGCGACAGGCCCGCCGTCAGTTCATCGATGATCTTGAACCCATAGGTCATCGCCGCCGTGCATACCTGGACCGTGCCGCAGCCCAACGCCATGAACTCGGCCGCGTCGCGCCATGTGGTCACCCCGCCGATGCCCGAGATCGGCAGGCCATGCGTCGCCTCGGCGCGGGCGATCTCGGAGACCATCGACAGGGCGATGGGCTTGACCGCAGGGCCGCAATAGCCGCCATGACTGCCCTTGCCGTCGATCGAGGGCTCGGGGCTGAACGTGTCCAGATTGACACTGGTGATCGAGTTGATCGTGTTGATCAGCGACACCGCATCGGCCCCGCCATTCTTGGCCGCAGCCGCCGGCTTGCGAATGTCGGTGATGTTGGGCGTCAGCTTCACGATCACCGGGCGGTCATAGTATTTCTTGCACCAGCGGGTGACCATTTCGATGTATTCGGGCACTTGCCCCACGGCCGAGCCCATACCGCGCTCGCTCATCCCGTGCGGGCAGCCGAAGTTCAGTTCGATCCCGTCGGCGCCGGTTTCAGCGACGCGCGGCAGGATGGCTTTCCAGGCCTCCTCCTCGCACGGCACCATGATCGAGGCGATCAGTGCGCGATCCGGGTAATCCGCCTTGACGCGGGCCATCTCCTCGAGGTTCACCTCGAGCGGCCGGTCGGTGATCAGTTCGATGTTGTTGAGGCCCAGCAGACGCCGGTCGGCCCCGTAGATCGCCCCGTACCGGGGGCCGTTCACGTTGACCACCGGCGGGCCTTCCGCGCCCAGCGTTTTCCACACGACGCCACCCCATCCGGCCTCGAAGGCACGGCGGACGTTGTATTCCTTGTCGGTCGGCGGCGCCGAGGCCAGCCAATAGGGGTTGGGGCTTTCGATGCCCAGAAAGTTCGTTTTCAAATCAGCCATTTATCCGGCCTCCCTGATGCGAAGATGCATCTTCGTCTTGTCACACAAATTCACGCGCCGACGCCTCGCTCAGGCGCTCAGGCTGGCGTGAATGTCCATAGCGGCATCGCGGCCCTCGGCTACGGCGGTCACGGTCAGATCCTCGCCACCCGCAGCACAGTCTCCGCCGGCCCAGACCCCCGGAACCGAGGTGCGTCCAGCCGCATCGACAGCGATCTTGTTGCCGTCGAGCACCAGCCCCTCGGGCGCGCCGTTCAGCGTCTGGCCGATGGCCTTCAACACCTGATCGGCGGCCAGACGGATGGTATCGCCCGTGCCGGTCAGCTTGCCGTCCACGGTGGCAGTATACTCCAATTCGATCTCGGCCGCTGCCCCGTTGCCATGGATGGCGACGGGCTGGACATTGCATAGGATGCGCACCCCCTTCGAGGCCGCCAGATCCTGTTCGTATTTACTGGCGCTCATCGCCGCGCGCCCGCGCCGATAGGCGATGGTCACGTTCTCGGCGCCCAGCAGTTTGCACTTGACCGCGGCATCGACCGCCGTCATCCCGCCGCCGATCACCACTACGTTCCGACCCACCGGAACCTGAGCCAAATCAGCGGCCTGGCGGACCTCGGCGATGAAATCGACCGCGTCGCGCACGCCCGGCAGGTCTTCGCCCTGGGCCCGCAGCGCGTTCACACCGGCCAGACCGATCGACAGGAACACCGCGTCATAGTCATTGCGCAGGCTGTCCAGAGAGACCGTCTGGCCCAGCGCCTCGCCGGTTCGGATGCTGATGCCGCCGATCTTCAGCAGCCAGTCCACCTCGGCCTGAGCAAAGTCATTGGTCGCCTTGTAGGCGGCGATCCCGTATTCGTTCAGCCCGCCCGGCTTGGGCTTTGCCTCAAAGATCACGACGTCGTGGCCCAGCATCGCCAGCCGATGCGCACAGGCCAGCCCCGCCGGCCCTGCCCCGATCACGGCAACGGTCTTGCCGGTGGGGGCCGCACGTGTGAACGGATGCACACCGGCCTGCATCAGCGTATCGGTCGCATACCGCTGCAAGCGCCCGATCTCGACCGGCTTGCCCTCGGCCGTTTCGCGCACGCAGGCTTCCTCGCACAGCGTTTCGGTCGGGCACACACGGGCGCACATGCCGCCCAGGATGTTCTGATCGAAGATCGTCTTTGCCGCTGATTCCGGTTGCCCGGCCTGAATCTGCCGAATGAACAGCGGAATATCGATATCGGTTGGACAGGCCGTCACGCACGGCGCGTCATAGCAGAAATAACACCGATCGGCGGCCACGGCAGCCTCGTGCGGCGCCAGAGACGGATGCAGATCGGTGAAATTCGAGGTCAGCTCATCGCTGGAAAGCCGCCCGGCAACGATGCCGGGTGCCATCTGGCCCTGTGCCATCACTCTACTCCCTGTAGATATGTTTGTTATTGAGACCAGCTTGCCACAAACAAAATTTTTATCAATTGGTAAAATTTGCCAAATGGTCAAAAAACGCAAAACCAGGCCAAATGACCCGGTTTTTTGGTGGCATTTGCCCGTTTTTCAGGCGAAACCGGCCTCAGACCATGACGGACAGGTGCCCCGACTTCATCCAGACGCGGGCGCCATCCGGTCCTGGCCGCAATTCGGTACGCGTTCCGGGCGGCAGACGCAGCCAGTCCCATCGCGCGAATTCCTCGCCTTGTTCGGTGAAGCCGCCGTCGATCACGAAGACCTCAGCCCCGCCGGGCGCGTCAATCGGCACGACCTGATCGGGCGGCCAACTGCGCACTTCAACCGTTTCGTGGTCGTCCTTGAACAGCGGCACTTGGTCCGCACCGTTGATCGAGCGGCGCACGGTGGTGCGGTCGTTTGGGTCGAATTGATGCAGTTTGACCAGGATCGTCGCGCCTTGGCTAGCCGATGGCGTATGCGACGAGGTCGGCGGGTTGCGGACATAGCTGCCCACCGGGAAATCTCCGGTCTCGTCCTGAAAAACGCCGTCCAGAACCAGGTATTCCTCGCCCCCGTCATGGGTGTGGGCGGCAAAAGCGCTGCCGGGCGCAAAGCGCACGATGGTGGTGGCGCGCGCCACCTCGTCGCCGATCCGGTCCAGCATCTTGCGCTCGACCCCGGCGGCGGGCGAGGCCACCCACTCGGTCTGGTCGAAGTGAACCGCCACCCGCTGGGTGAAATCCGCATTGATCCGCATGTCGCGCTCCTGTCTGATCTCCTCCATCAACATGGGCGTGCCGGGCCCGATTTCAAACACGCGGCGTCAACGGTTTTGACGCAGGTTCAGCGATGCTGTAGGTCGAAACCAACGGCAAGGGGCGGGCAAGCGCCCTGAACGGAAGGCGCAGATGCAGGTAGACCGGCAGAAATTCAACATCCTGATCATCGGGCAGAACAACCGCCTGCAATACGAAGCCGTCCTGTTCGCCGCCTCACTGCGCCACTCCGCGCCCGGATATTCGGGCCGCCTGTTCGTAGGCGTTCCGCAACCCGGCCCGCGCTGGAGCCAGGACCCAAGCATCCGCAACGAGGATGTTCTGAAGGCGCTGAAACAGCTCGATGCCGAGATCCTGCCCTTTTCGTCCGAGGTGTTCGGCGAAAGCTATCCCTACGGCAACAAGATCGAGGCGCTGGCCGCCCTGCCCGAGGGTGAGCCGTTCGTGTTCTTCGACACCGACACGCTGATTACAGGCGACCTGGCCGCCGTGCCGTTCGATTTCAACCGGCCCGGTGCGTCGCAGAAGGTCGAGGGCACCTGGCCCAAGCCGACCCTGTACGGGCCGGGGTTCGATGGCATCTGGCGGGCGCTCTATGACCGGTTCGGGCTGGATTTCCAAAGCTCGATCGACCCTACCCAACCGGCGGAATACTGGCGGCGGTATCTGTATTTCAATGCGGGCTATTTCTTCTACAAATGCCCCCGGCAATTCGGCACGCGGTTTCTGGACTATGCGCGCACCATCCGGGATGACGAGATCCCCGCCCTGACCGGCCAGAACCTGGACCCGTGGCTGGACCAAGCGGCGCTGCCGCTGGTCATCCACGCGCTTGGCGGCGGGCGCGAAGTTCTGCCCGCGGGCCTGCTGGATGGCTCGGTCAGCTGCCACTATCGCCTGTTCCCGCTGCTTTACGCACGCGAAAGCGACCGGGTGGTCGAGGTGCTGGAAACTGTTGCCGCGCCCAATAAGGTCAAGAAGGTGCTCAAGAACTACGATCCGCTGAAACGGCTGGTGTATCAGGGCAAGGGCGCCAAGATCCGCGCCATGTTCGACCGGGACAACCTGCCCCAGCGCGAGCAGGCCATCCGCAAGGTCATCAAGAACAAGGGGCTGTGGCTGCGCTGACGCAGACATTGTGCCGGGCCCGGCAATCGCCTAGAGATTCTGCAACGCATATACCCAACAGGAGAGTGACGTATGTCCGACGGCCCCACCTATGGTTTTGATACGCTGCAAATTCACGCGGGCGCCCGCCCCGATCCGGCGACTGGCGCGCGCCAGACCCCGATCTATCAGACCACGGCCTATGTGTTCCGCGATGCCGATCACGCGGCCGCTTTGTTCAACCTGCAAGAGGTCGGCTATATCTACTCGCGCCTGACCAACCCCACGGTGGCAGTTCTGCAAGAGCGGGTGGCGACGCTGGAAGGTGGCGTTGGCGCAGTGTGCTGTTCTTCGGGTCACGCGGCGCAGATCATGGCTCTGTTCCCGCTGATGGGGCCGGGTTGCAACGTGGTCGCCTCGACCCGGCTGTATGGTGGAACGGTCACGCAGTTCAGCCAGACCATCAAGCGCTTTGGCTGGTCGGCCAAGTTCGTTGATACCGATGATCTGGATGCTGTGAAGGCCGCCATCGATGACAACACCCGCGCGGTGTTCTGCGAATCCATCGCAAACCCGGGCGGCTATGTCACCGACATCCGTGCGCTGGCCGACGTGGCCGACGCCGCCGGCATTCCGCTGATCGTCGACAACACCTCGGCCACGCCCTATCTGTGCCGCCCGATCGAGCATGGCGCCACGCTGGTCGTGCATTCGACCACCAAGTACCTGACCGGCAATGGCACGGTCACCGGCGGCTGCATCGTGGATTCGGGCAAGTTCGACTGGTCCGCCAGCGACAAGTTTCCCTCGCTCAGCGCGCCGGAGCCCGCCTATCACGGCCTCAAATTCCACGAAACTTTCGGCCCACTGGCCTTCACCTTCCACGGTATAGCCGTGGGCCTGCGCGACCTAGGCATGACGATGAACCCGCAGGCTGCGCATTACACGCTGATGGGGATCGAGACGCTGAGCCTGCGCATGCAGCGCCATGTCGAAAACGCCGAAAAGATCGCCGCGTGGCTCGAGAAAGACGACCGCGTGGACTATGTGACCTATGCGGGCTTGCCCTCGTCGCCCTATCACGACCGGGTCAAGAAATATTACCCCAAGGGCGCAGGGGCCCTGTTCACCTTTGCGGTCAAGGGTGGCTATGACGCCTGCGTCAAGCTGGTGAACGCGCTCGAGATCTTCAGCCACGTCGCCAACCTGGGCGATGCGCGGTCGCTGATCATCCATTCGGCCTCGACCACGCACCGGCAGCTGACCCCCGAACAGCAAGAGGCCGCCGGTGCCGGGCCGAACGTGGTGCGGGTGTCGATCGGGATCGAGGATGCCGATGACCTGATCGCCGATCTCGATCAGGCGCTATCCAAGGCTTGCGCCTAGTCCGAAATGCCGGGGCACCGGATCAACGCATTGGGCCAGCCCGTGGGCCTGCCGGTTGCGGGGGAGTTCCCCCGCCCGGCCCCACCGCGCGCGCCCATGCGGGGGCGGTTTTGCCACGTGGTGCCCTTTGATGCGAATGCGCATGCGCCCGGCCTGTTCCGGGCGTTTGCCGCCGATACCGACGGGCGCAACTGGACCTACCTGCCCTACGGCCCGTTCGACTCGCAAGCGGGGTTCGCCGCCTGGCTGGCCCAAACCTGCACGTCGGACGATCCGCTGTTCCACACGGTTCTGGACCAAGGCGGACAGCCCGTCGGGATGGCATCCTACCTGCGTATCGACGGCAATGCCGGCGCGATCGAGGTGGGACACATCCATTTCTCGCCGCTGATGCAGCGTACTCCGGTCGCGACCGAGACGATGTTCCTGATGATGTGCCGCGTGTTCGACGAGTTGGGCTATCGCAGGTACGAATGGAAATGCGATGCGCTGAATGCCCCGTCGCGCCGGGCCGCCGAACGGCTGGGTTTTGTCTTCGAAGGCGAATTTCGGCAGGCCACCCATTACAAGGGGCGCAACCGCGACACGGCGTGGTTTTCGATCATCGATACGGACTGGCCACGCATCCGGCAGGCGTTCGAAACCTGGTTGTCACCCGAGAATTTTGATGCCACGGGCCAACAACGGGAACCGCTGATGGCCCGCAGCGAAAGCTGACGTCACTCGGAAATGTCAAACTCCATCGACACGGTGACCGAAACCGAAACCTCGCCACCGGCGACCGGGACCCCGCCCGAATCGGCCATGGCCATCTCGCGCATCTGCATCACCGGCCGCAGGCCGCCGCTCTGCTCGTCGATCGAGTGAACCGGCCCCAGGGTAACGCCGGCGGCCTGCGCCAGTTGCCGGGCTTTCTCGATCGCGTCAGCCACGGCCTCGGCCCGCGCTTCGGCCTCCAGCGGCTCGGGCTCCTGCAGGCCAAAGCTCAGGCTGCCGAAATCATTTGCACCATCTTCCATGACCCCATCCAGAATCGCGCCCAACGCGCCCAAGTCGCGCACCCGCACAACCACCCGGTTCGAGGCCACGAAGCCGGTAATCCGTGGGGTGCCGTCGCCCGAATAGCCCCGCCCGCTCCAGACCGGCGTTACCGACAGGTCGCGCGTCTGCACGTCACGCGGCGCGATGCCCATGTCGTCCAGCCGGGCCAGAACCTTCGTGACGGCGGCGGAGGTCGCGCGCATTGCGGTCGAGGCCGCCTTGTCTTCGTTCGTGACCCCCAGCATGATGGTGGCCATGTCGGGCGCGGCCTCGGCCGTTCCGGTCGCGGACACACGGATGCGACGTTCTTCCGCATGGGCGGCGCCGGCCGCGGTCGCCGCCAGCATTGCCGCCAAAAAAGCAAATGCCTTCAAAGTGATCCCTCCGGTTTCCTGTCTCGGACAATGGGCCGGCAGACCCTTGCCGAGCAAGGGGAGAATCCGGCTTTGCCTTTCCCTCGGCGGGTTCCTGCTTTAACCTCGTTGGGCGAACGCATGGGCGTTTGCTTTGGTTCTGGCAATTACGGCATCTTCGGATCATGATACCCGCCTTCGCGTTGTCCCTTTCGGAAAACGGCATCACGCTTCTGCACCAGTCCGATGGCGAATGGTTCGAGATCGGATCCGTTACGCTGGACGATCCGGATTTTTCCGAAAACCTGACCGAACTGCGCAAACAGGCCTTTGCGCTGGCCAACGACCTAAGCTGCATCGTCGTGATCCCGGCCGAGCATGTCCGCTATCTTGGGATTCCAGCCGATGACGCCGGTTTGGGCGATCCGACCGCGCGGATCGAGGCCGAACTGGCCGCGGCGACGCCCTATGCGGCGAACGAGCTGCTCCATGATTCTCAGCGTCGGGACGGTGTTCTGCAAGTGGCCGCAATCGCCCGCGAAACTCTGGACGAGGCGCGAAGATTTACCGTTCAATACGGGTTCGTACCCCTGTGTATTGCGGCCCCTCCGCAGGGCGAAACCTGGCCCGGATCCTTCGAGTTTCGTTTCGACGAAGCACCCGGCCATGCGACGGCGGAACCCACGCCGACTGCAACCGACGTGCCTGCCCCCCCGCAGGGCACGGAATCGACCGAGCCGGAACAGGCACCGGCGCCCTCGGTCGAAGTGACCGCCGCAGCGCCCTCGGTCGCAGTCCACCCCGTTGCTGAACCGATCGGCGCGGCGACGTTTCGCCCGCAGAACACCTTGGACGGACACTCGGCACGCACCTTGTGGAACGACCGTCGCCTGCGCCGTGCGGTGCCGGTGGCCGTCGTTGCAGTACTGGCCGGTGTGGCATTTGGCATTCTGAACCGCTCGGATGACACCCCTGCCCCGAGCCCTGCCCCCCCCGCGCCTGTGGTTGCCGAGGCCCCCGTACTGGACCAACCCGAAGATCAGGTTCCTCGGACCACTGCGCCCGTGACCACGCCTGAGGAGCCGGCTCCGCCTTCCCTCGAGCAGGCGGCGACCACGGGACCCGAACGCGCGCCCGTTGAATTGCCGCCTGTTCCTTCCGAAACCGACCCCGAGGCCCTGGCCGATCTGGTCTCGGCGCCGGTTGAAACCCCGGACGCACCCACACCCGGGCCGGACCCGATCGACGCCGCCGTTCTGGATGCGCTGACGGTCGCGCCATCGCCGGTCGAACAGGTCCAGCGCGACCCCGAAAGCCAGGAGGTGTTCCAAGAGGTCACCGGCCTGACCATCGTTGCGCCAGAGGCCCCGCCGACACCGCCACTGGAGGACCCGGACCAACTCTATCTTGCATCCATCGACTCGACCGACCTGTCACAGGATGCGATTGCACTGCCCGATGTCCTGAGTTTTGCATCCGACGCACCAGTCGATCAGGTCAGCGCTCCCGCGGCGCCGGGCACGCGGTTCGCGCTGGACGCGCGCGGGTTGGTGACGCCGACCCCCGAGGGGACGCTGAACCAGGACGGCGTCATGGTGTATCTGGGACGGCCAGCGCGGGTGCCGCCGGCGGTGCCCGTTCGATTCGAAACCGACCCGACGGTCACCCAGGCCGACGAACGGCTGGCCGGCCTTCGCCCCAAGACGCGCCCGGCCGATCTGATCGACAGGTTCGAGCGGGAACAGCTTGGGGGGCGGTCATTGACCGAACTGGCCGGCATACGCCCGAAAGCCCGCCCCAAGTCCGTCCAAGACAGGGCGCAGACAGATCAAACCCCCACCGCACAGGCGGTGGTCCGGGTCCCGCGCCCACGGGTGCGCCCATCGACGGTTGCCGCACTGGCCGCCCAACGGCAAAAGACCGGCGGCGCCACGCTGGGCTCGGTCGCTGCGGTGGAGGAATCGGATGACGACGCGGGGTCGTTCCAGCCAAAATCCGTGGCGCCAAAGATCCCCAGCACCGCATCGGTTGCCCGGCAAGCGACGATGGACAACGCGATCAACCTCAGACGACTGAACCTGATCGGGGTCTACGGCACCCCGGCCAACCGCCGCGCCCTGGTCCGGCTGCCCAGCGGCCGGTACAAGAAGCTGAAGATCGGCGACCGGATCGACGGCGGCAAGGTCGTTGCGATCGGTGACAGCGAGCTTCGTTATCAGAAGCAGGGGCGCAACCTGACCCTGACAATGCCCAAGGGATGAGACACCGAGAAGTCCGGAACCCTCAGCGGGTTCCGAAAGGCCTATCGCCGAAAATCAGGCGGCGTCGATTTCACCGGACTCGATCTGTTCGCGCTCGATCGATTCGAACAGGGCCTTGAAGTTGCCCTCGCCGAAGCCATCGTCGCCCTTGCGCTGGATGAACTCGAAGAAGATCGGCCCGATCACGGTTTTCGAGAAGATCTGCAACAGGATCTTGGTCTCGCCACCATCAACAACGCCTTCTCCGTCGATCAGGATGCCGTGCTTCTTCATCCGGTCCACCGGCTCGTCATGGCCCTTCACGCGGTCGAAGGACATCTGGTAGTAAGCATCGTTGGGGCCGGGCATGAACTTCAGCCCCCGCTCGGCGATGGCATCGGTCGAGTCATAGATGTTCTCGGTGCCGACGGCGATGTGCTGGATGCCTTCGCCTTTGTATTTCTTCAGATAGGACACGATCTGCCCGGTCTCGCCGCGGTCCTCGTTGATCGGAATGCGGATCCGGCCGCAGGGCGAAGTCAGCGCGCGGCTGAACAGACCAGTGTATTTACCCTGGATGTCGAAGAAGCGGATTTCACGGAAATTGAACAGGTCGCCGTAGAACTTGAACCACTTGTCCATGTTGCCCTTGTAGACATTGTGGGTCAGGTGATCGAGGTAATAGAAGCCCACGCCGCGCGGCTTGGACTGCTTCAGCCACTCGAATTCCTCGTTGTAGGGCGAGGTCTCGTAATATTGGTCGATAAAATAGATCAGCGATCCACCGATGCCCTTGATCGCGGGCACGTCCATGGTCTTGTCGGCGCCATCATAGGGTTCGGCCCCTTTTGAGACCGCGTGTTCATAGGCCTTTTGTGCATCGACTACGCGCCACCCCATCGACGGGGCGCAGGGCCCGTGCTCAGCCACGAATTTCGCGGCAAAACTGTCTGGATCGGCGTTCAGGATATAGGTGATGTCGCCCTGCTGCCACAGCTCGATTGCAGGCTTATCCTTGTGGCGGGCAACCATTTCAAAACCCATTTTCGCGAAAAGATCGCGCAACTCCTGCGGCTCGGGATGGGCGAATTCGACGAACTCGAATCCGTCGGTCCCGGCGGGGTTTTCTGCGCTGACAACTGATTTCGGGGCATTGTGGGGGAAAGGACCCATGGCGTGTCTCCTCGACGAAAGGAATTTCTTTGCTGATTCAAGAATACGCATTTTTTCACACTGTTTTTGCGCATATTTTTCATGTAAACTTCTAATTGATGCGTGAAATTCGCGCGAAAATAATAAAGATTGAAAAAAACTCGCACATGCTGGATGCAATCGACACACGCCTGCTGGCGGCCCTGCAAAAGGATGCCCATCTGACGGCCCATCAGTTGGGCGAGTTGCTGAACCTGTCGCCCAGCCAGGCGGGCCGCCGTCGTCAGCGGCTTGAGGCCGAGGGGTATATCACCGGCTACGCGGCCAAGCTGGACCCGCTGAAGCTGGGTCTGCACGTGCAGGGGTTCATCCAGGTGCATCTGGGCACCCACGGCCCCGAGCAATCGGCCAGCTTTGCCCGCATGGTCAATTCCCGCCCCGAGATCACCAGCGCCTGGACGATGACCGGCGAGGCGGATTACCTGCTGCACGTCTATTGTGCGGATCTTTCCGCGCTCAACGCCTTGCTGCACGAGGTGATCCTGCCGCATCCTGCCGTGGCCCGCGTGCAAAGCCAAATCGTGATGGATCAACTCAAGCGCGACGCCCCGCTACCCACTTGACGGCCCCGAAAGGAACGAGATGAACGAATTTCTGTACCAGGCCTCGATCTATCTGGCGGCGGCGGTGATCGCCGTGCCCCTGTCGGCGCGGTTGGGGCTGGGGTCGGTTCTGGGCTACCTCGCCGCCGGCCTTGCCATCGGGCCGATTCTGGGCTTGGTGGGGGCGGAAACCAAAGACCTGCAGCATGTGGCCGAATTCGGCGTGGTCATGATGCTGTTCCTGATCGGGCTTGAACTGGAACCGCGCGCGCTTTGGGACATGCGGCACAAGCTGCTGGGGCTGGGCGGGCTGCAGATTTCAATCTCGACCGCGGCCATCGCGGCCGTGACCTATTATACCGGGCAACCGTGGACGGTCGCCCTGGCGGTTGGGCTGACCCTGTCGCTGTCTTCGACGGCGATTGTGCTTCAGACCTTGTCCGAAAAAGGGTTGATGCGCACCAATGGTGGCCGGGCGACGTTCTCGGTTCTGTTGACGCAGGACATCGCAGTGATCCCGATCCTGGCCTTTCTGCCGCTGCTGGCCATGCCGGCCAGCATCTTCATCGAGGATGATGGCTCGATCACGCGCGGTGGCGACGGGCACGGCGACGCGAACCATGCGTTGTCGCTGGTCGACGGCCTGCCCGGCTGGGCGGTGACGCTGGTGACATTGGGCGCGATCGCGGTCGTGATCCTGGTCGGCGTCTACCTGACCCGCCCCCTGTTCCGGTTCATCCACGCGACCCGCTTGCGCGAGATGTATACGGCGCTGGCCCTGATGATCGTGGTCGGGATCTCGTTCCTGATGACGCTGGTGGGCCTGTCGCCGGCGCTGGGGGCCTTTCTGGCGGGCGTCGTCCTGGCCAGTTCCGAGTTCCGGCACGAAATGGAAAGCGATCTGGAGCCGTTCAAGGGGTTGCTGCTGGGTCTGTTCTTCATCACCGTCGGGGCTGGCATTGACGTAGGGTATTTCTTCAACGATCCCTTCGACCTGATCGGGCTGGCGCTGCTGGTGATCCTGATCAAGGGCATCATCCTCTACATCGTCGGGCGCGCCTTCAATCTACGTGGGCGCGATCATTGGCTTTTCACATTGGGCCTGGCACAGGCGGGCGAATTCGGCTTCGTGCTATTGGCTTTTTCGACCAAGCAGAGCGTGATCCCGCCTGCCCTTGGACAAAAGCTGTTGATGATCATCGCGCTGACGATGCTGATCACGCCGCTGTTGTTCATCCTGTATGATGTCCTGTCGCGCCGCATCCGCGACCGGGCCCCTCAGGTCGAACCCGAGGACATCGACGAACAGGGGCCCGTCATCATCGCCGGGATCGGCCGGTTCGGCCAGATCGTCAATCGTCTGGTCCGCGCCAGCGGGTTCAAGACGGTGGTTCTGGACCACAACATCGAGACCATCCAGTTGATGCGGCGCTTTGGCGTCAAGGGGTTTCTGGGCGACCCGACGCGGCCCGAACTGCTGCGGGCGGCGGGGCTGGAAAAGGCCTCAGTCCTGGTGGCCGCGATGGACAACCCCAAAGAAGTGACCCGGCTGGTTGCCTATGCCCGGCGGCAGCGCCCCGATCTGCACATCGTCGCGCGCGCTCATGACCGCACCCATGTGTACGAACTCTACCAGGCCGGCGCCGATGATATCGTCCGCGAGCTGTTCGACAGTTCGCTTCGGGCGGGCCGCTATGTGCTGGAAAATATCGGGCTGAGCGAATACGAAGCCGCGCAGGCCCAACAGACATTCTATCACCACGACCGGCAGGCAATCCGCGAATTGGCCGAGTTGTGGGTTCCCGGCCAGCCGACGGCCGAGAACAAGAAATACATCGAAAAGGCGCGCGAATTGGAGAAGGACCTGGAAACCGCGCTGCTGGAACTGGCCGAGAAGAAGGAAAAGAAATCCGCCTGATCCGGCGCGGGGCCGGATCAGATGGGCGTCATCCTTCCGACACGCCGGCCTCGGCAAAGGTGGCCATGCCCGAATGGCAGGCAACGGCGCTTTTCAGGATGTTGATCGCCAGCGCGCCACCCGACCCTTCGCCCAGCCGCAGCCCGAGGTTCAGCAAGGGGGCCTTGTCCAGCTTTGCCAGCATGGCGGCGTGGGCGCCCTCGGCGCTTTGATGGCCGGCCAACGCGTGATCCAGCGCGCCGGGCGCCACACGATCCAGGCAGGCGGCTGCCGCCGTGCAGATGAACCCATCCAGAATGACAGGTATCCGCAGCACCCGTGCCGCCGCGATCGCCCCGGCCATGGCCGCAAGTTCCCGCCCACCGAGGCAGCGCAGGATCTCAAGCCCATCACCCGAGGACCCGTGCAGTGCAACACCTTCGGCCACGACGCGCGTCTTGTTGGCAAGCCCGGCATCGTCCACACCGGTGCCACGCCCGGTCCAGTCGGCGGCCTCTCCGCCGAACAGGGCACAGGCTATCGCCGCCGCCGGGGTCGTATTGCCGATGCCCATTTCGCCGACCACAAGCAGGTCTGCATCGGGGTCGACCGCCCGCCACCCGGTGCGCAGCGCGTCCAGAAGTTCGGCCTCGGTCATGGCCGGGCCTTTCGTGAAATCCGCCGTCGGTCGATCGAGATCCAGCGCATGCACCGTCATCCTGGCCCCGGCCGCCATGGCCAGTTGGTTGATTGCGGCGCCGCCATGTTCGAAATTCAGGACCATCTGCGCGGTGACTTCGGGCGGAAAGGCCGAAACCCCCTGCGCTGTCACCCCGTGATTGCCGGCAAACACGATCACCTGCGGCGCCTCGATCCGCGGCTGCGCGTCGCCGCGCCAGCCCGCATACCAGATCGCTAGTTCCTCGAGCCGACCCAGGGCTCCCGGCGGCTTGGTCAATTGGCCGTTGCGGTCGGAAGCGCCCCGCAGCGCGTCCCCGTCCGGACCGGGCGCAGTACGCAAAGCATCCCGGAAAGTATTCAGATCATCGAGTTCGGGCAGCATTCAAAGCCTCGTTGCATCACAGTCGTCCTGCGTGTTTAACCGAACGCGAGGCTCCAACAACCCCTTGAAAGGCGCGCAGGTGCACAAAAACGACACACGGCTGTTTTCGCCCCGGGACATACCGCTGGCGCTGGTTCTTCTCACGCGGTTGCCCCTGCCCCGGCTGCCGGATGAGGTTTTCGCCCGTCAGGCGCACGCGGTCTGGGCCTTTCCCCTCGCGGGACTGGTCGTTGGCCTGCTGGCCGGTCTGGTCGGCTGGGTGGCGTCGGGTGCCGGTCTGCCGCCCTGGTGCACGGCCTCCCTGATCGCCGCAACCCTGACCATCGTGACCGGCGCCATGCACGAAGACGGGCTGGCCGACACCGCTGATGGGCTGTGGGGCGGCTATTCGGTCGAGCGGCGGCTCGAGATCATGAAGGACAGCCACATCGGCACGTTCGGTGTGTTGGCGTTGGTTTTTTCACAGTTAATGCGGGTAGCCGCGATCGTCGCCCTTCTGACCGGCGGAGGGCTTGCGTGCCTCGTGGCAGCGGCGGTGGTCTCGCGCGCGATGATGCCGCCGTTGATGGCGGGGCTGCCCAATGCGCGCGGCGCGGGGTTGAGCCATCAGGTCGGAACGCCTCCGGGCTCGGCGGTGATCGCGGGGTTGGTTCTGGCCTGCTTTCTGGGCATGGCCCTGGCGGGCTGGCCCGCGATTGCCGCGACGGTGTGCGCGGGCCTGGCGGTGATGACGGTCGCTGCAATTGCCAAGGCAAAGATCGGTGGCCAGACCGGCGACATCCTGGGCGCCACCCAGCAAGTGTCCGAGATCGTGTTTCTTCTGGTCCTGGCCGCTGCGGCCTAGGTCACGCCACCTGTTTCGATCCGCAAGGTTGCGCCGCAATGCTTGCAGTGCACCGCATCCGGGTCATGCCGGAACAATCCGCAGCTGCGGCATTTATATCGGACCTTTTGCGGCATGAAGACGGCCTGCGCCAGGCGCACGAACAGCGCCACTCCGACGACCATGATGAACACCGAAAACAGCTTGCCGCCCGGCGTGGGCAGGGTGATGTCTCCGAACCCCGTGGTGGTCAGAGTAGCCATCGTGAAATACAGCGCGTCGATATAGGGAGTTTCGCTGCTGGATGGAATGAAGAACACCAAAACGGCGGTTGACGTTGCAAACACGAAGACCAAAAGGTTCACCGCCGCAATCACCGCATCTTCATGCGTGCGAAAAAACGTGCTGTCTCTCCGCAGATCCCGCAGCAGATGGTAGGAATGGATCAGCCGCAGCGCCCGCAGAACCCTCAGGAAGGCCAGACTGCCGGTCAGAAACGGATCGAGGACGATCGACACGATCACCACCAGATCGGCCATCGTGTAGATCTTGAACAACAGTTTCCGGCGATCCTTGGCGATCCACAATCGGGCCAGGAAATCCAGCAGGATGATCAGCCCCACGCCCCAGCTGACCGCGATCAGCGCCGGCCCGTGGGGTATGTTGGCCGTGGAAACGAAGAACACGATCGAGGCGAAATCGAATAAGATGAGGAAATACCGAAACCACACCGAAACCGCCGCGCGACCGACATACAGTGCCCTAACCGTTTGTTTCATCACCGCCTCTCGATCAGTACCATCCCCGAAAACCTAACCCGCAACCGGTCGCCCGACCAAGGCGCGCCCATGAAAAAACCGCCCCGTAACCGGGGCGGTCAAATCTGTCGGATCACATCGGATCAGGCTGCGCGCGAGGTCAAGGCTTCGTCAACCTGCTTGGCAGCGGCAATCTCGTCGGACCCCGAGACAGCCGCGACTTCTCGGGTCAGCCGGTCAAGCGCGGCCTCGTACAGCTGACGCTCGGAGTAGCTCTGCTCGCGTTGTTCGTCGGTGCGATGCAGGTCACGGACCACTTCGGCGATCGAGATCAGGTCTCCGGAATTGATTTTCTGTTCATATTCTTGTGCCCGGCGCGACCACATGGCCCGTTTGACTTTGGCCTTGCCCTTCAGGGTCTTCATGGCCTGGCTGATCACGTCCGGCGAGCTCAGCGACCGCAGCCCCGACTCGGTGGCCTTGTTGGTCGGCACCCGCAGTGTCATCTTGTCCTTTTCGAACGAGATCACGAATAGTTCCAGCTTGAATCCCGCAACTTCCTGTTCTTCGATCGATATGATCTTCCCAACCCCATGGGCCGGGTAGACAACAAAATCGTTCGGGCGAAACTCGAGCTTCTTCGATTTTGACATGCACTTGCTTCCTTGGTTTCAGAGCGGGAACAGACGGCAAAAGCCGAACCGGGGTCTGTAATGACCCCCGTCGGGTTGCCGGCTTTATTGATTTCAGCACTCCAAAGCGAACATACTTACGGAGTCATCCCCATCTCGGTCGATTTCTGAGTTTGATCATATCACAAAAATACGACATCTGAAAGCCGGCCTAACAGCGACAGGCAAGATATCGAGGTTTTTCAGAGCTTTGATGACCTGAAAGCCGCGATTGCGACGGCCGAATCGCTTAGCCGCCTTCGCCCGGGGCTTCCGAGAAATACTTCTCCATCTTGCCCTCTTCGCCGTCGTGCTTCTCGGCATCGGGCAGCGGATCCTTCTTCGACACGATCACCGGCCAGATCTCGGCGTATTTCCGGTTGAATTCGACCCACTCTTCCATGCCCGGCTCGGTATCGGGGCGGATCGCGTCAGCAGGGCACTCCGGCTCGCACACACCGCAGTCGATGCACTCGTCGGGATGGATGACCAGCGTGTTCTCACCCTCGTAGAAGCAATCGACCGGACAAACCTCGACGCAGTCGGTGTATTTGCAGGCAATGCAGTTCTCGGTGACAACATAGGTCATGGTCGAATTCCCATATCGGTTTCGGCGACTAGCTAATTCAACCCGCACCGGTCTTCAAGAGAAGATCATCCCCTTGGGGTGCGAGAAAGATCAAGCGCACGCCGATCCTTCTTGGTCGGACGACCTTTTCCCTCGAAACCCGGATTTCCCGGCAGAGCGTTCTGCGCGGGCATCAGATCGGTGTACAGCGTCTGCGCCTCGGACGCGGGGCCGCGACGCTCGCCCAGGATTTCGACGCGGACGACCCGGACCACTCGCCCCTGCGCAACGGTCAGGACATCCCCGGGCCCGACGGTCTGCGCCGGCTTCTGGGCCCGGTTTCCGTTTATGCGCACATGGCCAGCGCTGACCTGTCTGGCGGCCAGGCTGCGGGTCTTGAAGAACCGAGCATGCCACAGCCACTTGTCGATCCGCAGCTTGGCCAGCGCCTCTGCCATGGCGGATCAGTTGCCTTCCTTCAGGCCCATCAGCGCCGCGGCGAAGGGGTTGTCGGGGTCGATGGCCTTTTCCTTTTTCGGTGGGCGCGACGAGAAGGTCTTGGCCCCTTGCGGCTTGCCCCCCTTACCCCCTTGCGGCTTGCCACGGCCTTCGCGCGGCTTACCGCCCGGCTTGCCCTTGCCGCGCGGCTGCTGTGCATCCCGGCGCGGGCCGCGATTGCCTTGCCGCTGACGGCCCCAAGTGAAGGTATAGAACACCTCGATCTCGGGCTCGTCCGATGCCGGTTCGGCGGCCGGGGCCTCGGCGGGCGCCTCGGCGCTTTCGGTGGCCTCGGCTGACGGCTCGGCGGGTTCGCCTGCCGCATCCACCGGGGCATCAGAAGCTTCGGGTCCGGTCTCTGCCGGCTGCGCGTCGGATTCATCCGTCAGCTGAGGCTCGGCCATCGCTGGCCGGACCTTGACGCGTTCGCCGCGTTCAGCCTTGTAGCCCAGCCCCTGCATCAGGTCGGCAAATTGCTCCAGCGTCATGCCGGTGATCGACAACATGTCGGGCTTGGCCTCGAACCCGCCACGACTGTCTTCTGCCCGCAGCATGTCGGCCAAGCGCTCCAGCATGTCGATGCGGATGGCGCGCTCGCCCGCGTTGCGGTACCCGCACATGGTGTCATAGCCCTCGGGCGCATCCTTGGCGACGGGGACTGTCACGAGGCCCGGGGGCGGCGCTTCGGGAAACTCCTGCAGGCCGTTGGCCAAGGCCCACAACACCAGACGCAGACGCGTCGGGGCAGGCTTCAACAACAGCGGCATGAAGATGGTGAACTGACCGAACCGGATGCCGTGTTTGCGCAGCGCGCCGCGGGCGTCCTGGTCCAGATCCTTAACTTCTTGGGCGACACCGGCGCGCGGCAGGATGCCCAACGCCTCGACCATGCGGAAGGCAAAGCCCCGGGCCAGGCCCGTCAGCTCTTCGTCGCGCGACAGGTTCAGCAGGGGTTCGAACAGGGTCGCGATCTTGCGGTCGATGAAGTGCTGCAGGCGGCGCTGAACCTTCTGTTCGACCTCCGGCCCTGCGGCCTCGTCCACGAACACCTCGACCATCGGCTTGAGCGGCTCGGCCCCGGCAACCAGCTTGCCGACGGCATATTCGCCCCACATCAGGCCACCCTGTTCGGTAAAATCAATTTCGGTATCGGGCGCGTTGTAGAAGCGATCGGCACGCAGATGGAATTGCGGCGCGAGTGCTTGCAGCGAGGCCGATTTAAGCGCTTTCGCCTCGGTGCCCTGCGCGCTGTTGTCCGGGATGAACCGGAACCCTTCCAGACGACCGACGAATTCGCCTTCGACGGTCACTTCACCCTTGTCATTCACTTCGGCCAAAAGGGCCTCCTTCTGTTTGAGCCGGCGCAGCAGAACAGATGTACGCCGGTCCACAAATCTTTGCGTCAGACGTTCATGCAAAGCGTCCGACACCCTGTCTTCTACAGCGCGGGTTTCCGCGCGCCAATGGGATTCGTCGCGCACCCAGCCGTTTCGTTGCGCAACATATGTCCAGGTGCGAATATACGCCAACCTTTTGGACAACGCATCAATATCGCCGTCGGTTCGGTCGATCCGGCGGATCTGGCGCGCCAGGAAATCCTCGGGGATCGTACCGCGTTCGTGCAGATGCCCAAAAATCGATTCGAGCAGGCTGGCATGTTCGGCATGGCTGATGCCGCGAAAATCGGGGATTCGGCAGACATCCCACAACAGGCGGATCGACGGGCCGTCACTGGCACGGGCCGCAACCTCGGGCACTTGGGCCAGCGATTTCAGCGCGTTCAAATCGTCGGCGGGCCGGGCTTTGACCAAGTGTTCGTTGTCCGGGCTGGCCTCGAGCGAGTCGATCAGCGCCTCGACCGACCCGAACCGCAAGGCGGCATTCCGCCAGTTCAGCTTTTTGATCGGCGTGAACCGGCTATCCATGATGGCCTGTGCCACGCCCTCGTCCAGCGGCGATGCCTCGCCCGTCACGCCGAAGGTGCCATCCGACATGCCGCGCCCGGCGCGCCCGGCGATCTGGGCCAGTTCGTTCGGAGCCAGCGGCCGCATACGACGGCCATCGAATTTGGACAGGGACGAAAACGCCACGTGGTTCACATCGAGGTTCAGCCCCATCCCGATGGCGTCGGTGGCTACCAGATAGTCGACCTCGCCATTCTGGTACAGCTCGACCTGCGCATTCCGCGTACGCGGGCTGAGTGCGCCCATGACCACGGCCGCCCCACCCTTTTGCCGCCGCAATAGCTCGGCAATGGCATAGACGTTCTCGACCGAGAACCCGACGATGGCGCTGCGCGGGGGCATGCGGCTGATTTTTTTGGACCCGGTGTAAACCAGTTGCGACATCCGCTCGCGCCGGACGAACTGCGCCTGCGGAACCAGCGCCGCGATCGGGCCGCGCATCGTGTCGGCACCCAGAAACAGCGTCTCGTGCGTGCCGCGCATTCTCAGCAGCCGGTCGGTAAAGACATGACCGCGCTCGGGGTCGGCGCACAGTTGTATTTCGTCGATGGCCACGAAATCGGTGCCCATCCCCTCGGGCATCGCCTCAACCGTGCAGACCCAGTATTGCGTGCGCGGCGGCACGATGCGTTCTTCACCCGTCACAAGAGCCACCACCGAGGGGCCGCGGATGGCGACGATCTTGTCATAGACCTCGCGCGCAAGCAGCCGCAGCGGCAGGCCGATGACACCGGTCCGGTGCCCCAGCATGCGTTCGATCGCATAGTGGGTTTTGCCTGTGTTGGTCGGGCCAAGTACGGCCACGATTCGGGATGCCCCGTTCACCTTTGCCCCCTGCCCGGACCTTAAAGCGCCTTGCCCGCGATTTGCGGTTTCAGCCGATTCACGGCATTGGTTACTTCTTCGTGATGGGGATGTATAGCCAGCGCGCGCGAATAGGCCTCATAGGCCCGGTCGGGCTGACCCAGAACCTCGAAGATCAGGCCCAGACCATAAATGGCTTGGTAATTGTTCGGGTTCAGGGTCAGGGCATGTTCAAGATCCGCCGCCGCCATGCCGAACCGTTCCAGCCCGAAAAAGACCGAGGCCCGCGCATGCCAGCCCTCGGCAAAATCGGGCGCGTGGTCGGTCAGCGCTGTCAGGTGATCCAGGGCAGCGTCGATGTTCCCCTGATCCATCGCATCGCGCCCCCGTTCCAGCAGCAGATCCGCCGAGGCCGAGCCGGATTGCGACCACAGCGCCTGCAACTGCCGATCCAGGCCAATGGCCTGTTGCGGCGTCGCCTCGGCCAGTTGCCGCAGCAGTTCCGCCTCGTCGCGCAGATCGGCCTGCTGTCCCCACGCAGTGGTGGAAAACGTGACTAGGACCGCAAATGCCGCAACGGTACCTTTGAGATTGTTGATTGCAATGCTCATAACAATGTTCAGTGTAGCGTTGCGACCGCGGATGTCCATTCACGGCGCACCAACAAATGAGGAAGACCATGAGCGACACTCTTGAAAAAGCGGCAGCCGCGCTGAACGAAAAACTGTCGGGGGGCGAATTCGATTCTTCGGCGAAATTCGCCATTGCCGACCTTGGCTCGATCGTGCTGGACGCGAATGGCGCGCGGGTCAGCGACGAGGACGCTGAAGTCACCCTGAGTGCCGACGCGGAAACGTTCGAACAGATCCTCAACGGCGAGTTGAACCCCACCGGTGCGTTCATGGCCGGCAAGCTGAGCGTCGATGGCGATATGGGAATTGCCATGAAACTTGCCTCGGTACTGGCCTGATGGAACTGTCGCCGGCCCCTTTCTTTGAAGACGTGGCCGGCGGTCCCGTCGGCGGCGCCGCGCATTGGTTGACCACCAGCGACGGCACGCGCATCCGCGGGGGCCACTGGCGCCCCGAGGGTGAGGCGACCGGGACGGTGATGATCTTTCCCGGCCGCACCGAATACATTGAAAAATATGGCAATGCGGCGGGCGAGTTCGTGCGGCGCGGCTTTGCCGTACTGGCCGTGGACTGGCGCGGACAGGGCCTGGCCGACAGGTTGCTGGAAGATCCGCGCATCGGACATGTGGACAAGTTCACCGACTATCAGCAGGACGTGCGCGAAACACTGAAACTGGCCAAGCACCTGGGCCTGCCGAAACCCTGGCACGTGATCGGCCATTCGATGGGCGGCGCGATCGGGTTGCGCGCGGTTCTGGAGACCGGCCGGTTTGCCTCTTGCGCTTTCACCGGCCCCATGTGGGGCATTTTCTTCACCCCCCTCATGAAGCCGCTCAGCCGCATGACCGCCTATTGGGGGCCGCGATTCGGGTTGGGCGAACGCACGCCGCCCACGACATCGCTGGACAGCTATGTGCTGACCCAGCCGTTCGAGGGCAACGTTCTGACCCGCGACCCCGGGATGTACCGGATGATGCAGGATCAGTTGAAAGCGCACCCCGAACTGGCCTTGGGCGCCCCGTCCACCATCTGGCTGCGCGAGGCGCTGGACGAATGTGAATGGCTTGTGGCGCAGACCGCGCCGGACATTCCCTGCCTGACCTATCTTGGCACCCACGAGCAGATCGTGGACCGCAAGGCGATCCGGGCGCGGATGACGAATTGGCCCAGCGGCCGGCTGGTCGAAATCCCCGACGGCGAACACGAGGTGATGATGGAACCGCCCGAGGTCCGCGGCCCCGTATTCGAAGAGATGGCCGCGCATTTCTCGGCCGCCGCCAACGGGCAGTTATCCGATCTTGCGATGACGCGCTGACGCCTCGGCTGCTTGTGATCCGCGCGCCCTGCGCCTAGATGTGGTCCAACGCAGACAATCGAGGTGTTTCATGCACGAGCTTCCCTTCCCCGTCCGAGACGCAAATGCCGGTGGCGGCGCCGACAACCTTGGCAACCTGCCGGAGTGGAACCTGGACGATCTTTACAAGGGACAGGACGCGCCGGAACTGACCCGCGATCTTGAGTGGCTGGAACAGGAGTGCGCGGGTTTTGCCGCCGATTACGAAGGCAAGCTGGCCGATCTGGACGCTCAGGGCCTTCTGACCTGCGTGAAGCGCAACGAAAAGATCAACGCCGTCGCCGGGCGGATCATGTCCTTTGCCGGGCTGCGCTATTACCAGCTGACCACGGATGCCGAGCGCGCCAAGTTCCTTTCAGACATGCAGGAAAAGGTTACGCTGTTCACCACGCCTCTGGTGTTCTTCACGCTCGAGATAAACCGCATCGACGACGACGTACTGGCCGCTCATTTCAAGGCCAACGCGGACCTGGCCCGGTACGAGCCCGTCTTCCGCCGCATCCGCGCGATGAAGCCCTATCAACTTTCGGACGAGTTGGAGAAATTCCTGCATGATCTGGGGGTGGTCGGCGACGCGTGGGAACGGCTGTTCGACGAAACCATCGCCGGGCTGACCTTTACCGTGGATGGCGAAGAGCTGAACATCGAGGGCACCCTGAATCTGCTGACCGAACAGGACCGGTCCAAGCGCGAGGCGGCGGCTCGCGAACTGGCCCGTGTGTTTCAGGACAACATCAAGACCTTTGCCAGGGTCCACAACACCCAGACCAAGGAAAAGGAAATCATCGACCGCTGGCGCAAGATGCCAACCCCGCAGACCGCGCGGCACCTGGCGAACGATGTCGAACCCGAGGTGGTCGAAGCTTTGCGCGAGGCGGTCGTGGCCGCCTATCCCAAGCTCAGCCACCGCTATTACGAGCTCAAGCGCAAATGGCTGGGGCTGGATGTGATGCAGGTCTGGGACCGCAATGCGCCGCTGCCGATGGAAGACACCCGCACCGTGTCGTGGGAAGACGCCGAGAAGACGGTGATGGAGGCCTATGCCGCCTTCGATCCCCGCATGGCCGAGATTGCGGCGCCGTTCTTTTCGAAAGGCTGGATCGACGCTGCGGTGAAACCGGGCAAGGCCCCGGGTGCCTTCGCGCACCCCACCGTGACCGATGTGCACCCCTATGTGATGCTGAACTACCTGGGCAAACCGCGCGACGTGATGACGCTTGCGCACGAGCTGGGCCACGGCGTGCATCAGGTGTTGGCCGCCGGTCAGGGCGAGATGCTGTCCTCGACCCCCCTGACCCTGGCCGAGACCGCCAGCGTCTTCGGCGAAATGCTGACCTTCCGCAAGATGCTGGATCAGGCCGAAACGCCCGAGCAGCGCAAGGTTCTGCTGGCCGGCAAGGTCGAGGACATGATCAACACGGTGGTCCGCCAGATCGCCTTTTACGATTTTGAATGCAAGCTGCACGCCGCCCGCCGCGAGGGCGAACTGACGCCGGACGACATCAACGCCCTGTGGATGAGCGTTCAGGCCGAAAGCCTTGGCCCGGCGTTTGAATTCATGGATGGGTACGAAACCTTCTGGGCCTATATCCCGCACTTTGTTCACTCGCCCTTCTATGTCTATGCCTATGCCTTCGGTGACGGGTTGGTGAACGCGCTGTACTCGGTGTACGAAAGCGGCGCGGAAGGGTTCGAAGACAAGTATTTCGAGATGCTGCGCGCGGGCGGCTCCAAGCACCACAAAGAGCTATTGGCCCCGTTCGGCCTGGATGCCAGCGACCCGAAATTCTGGGACAAGGGCCTGTCGATGATCTCGGGCTTCATCGACGAGTTGGAGGCGATGGAAGAGTGACACCCAAGACCGGGCGCTGGGCCGCGCTGAAGGCGCAGCTGCGCCCGGTTCTGGCCCGCATTCGCCAGAAGGTTCCGCGCGGGTTGCGCTTCGTCGTGGGCGTCCTGCTGATCATCGGCGGAATTTTCGGATTCCTGCCAGTGGTGGGGTTCTGGATGATTCCGCTGGGGATCATGGTCGCCGCGATGGATGTGCGGCTGTTGATACGCTGGAGGCGAACGCGTCGGAACGGCCGGGTTCGCTGACCTGGTCGGGGCAACCCTATTTCAGCTGGCTGTCCTTGGACCCGCGCCGGTTGATACCGCCGCGGGCTTTGTAGGCGCCGTCGTGCTCCTGCTGGCAGTCTAGGCACAGCTTGACGCCCGGGATGGCCTGACGCCGTTTTTCCGGGATCGGTTCCTCGCATTCCGCGCAATGGGTCAGGCTGTCGCCCACGGGGCGTTTGCGCGCCTGCATCCGGGCCAGCTCGTCGGAAATCGACGCTTCGATCTGTTCGCTTACCGCGCCGTCACGCGCCCAGCCTCCGGCCATGGTCTCCTCCGTTTCAGCTGCCGGCCAGTCTAGGCGCGCAGTGGTACGTCACGCAAGTCAGAGCGGTGTCGCGCCATCGAACACCCGGTCGATCATCGCTTGCGTCCCGCGCGAGAATTCCAGCGGACACGGGTATTCGTCCCCCGCGCGAATGGTTCGGCAAAACGCCTCGACCTGCAGCTTGTAGTGATCGTCGGCTGGGAAACGCGTCACAAGAACTTCCAAACCCGGGCGATGCAGTTCGACCCGAGCCTCGCCAAACACCCGCGCGTTGAACGGCGCGGTCAGGCGGATCAGGCCGCGTTCCCCGTGAAAGACCATTTCCTGATGGGGGTGCATGCGGATCGAGACATAGGCCGAATAAGTAAAGCCCGGAAACTGCGCGCGTATTTCCGTGAACGCGTCGATTCCATCCTCCCAACGGATGGCCGATTGCACGGTGTCCGGTTCCTGCCCCGTCGCGAAACGGGCCGACCCGATGACATAGACGCCGATGTCGCGCAGCCCGCCGCCGCCGGTTTCGGCGCGGTTGCGGATATTGCCGGTGTCCGCGCGGTTGTCGAAGCTGAACGCACCTGTGACATGCACCAGATCACCGATGGCGCCATCGGCGATCAGGTTGCGCACATGCTGCCACTGAGGGTGGTGCACGATCATATAGGCCTCGGCCGCCAGCAGCCCGGTCTGGTCGCGCTTGTGGATGAGGGCGTCGAACTCCTTGGCGCGCATGGTCATCGGCTTTTCACACAGAACGTGCTTGCCGGCCTCCAGCGCCTTAAGGCTCCATTCCACATGCAGGTGGTTCGGAAGCGGAATGTAGACCGCCTCGATTTTGGGCGAGGCCAGCAGCGCGCCATAGTCGTCAAAGACCTTCAGGTCCGGGCAGAAGTCCTGAAACGGCTCGGCCTTGGCCTGATCCGAGGTCGCCAAGGCCGCCAGCCGCGCGCCCGAAGCCGCATGGATCGCCGGCCCCATGAATTGGCGCGCGAATTTCGCAGCCCCCAGAATGCCCCATTGAACCGGCTTGTGCATGGTGTCCTCCGTATTTGACCACGTTGGGCGCTGAAATGTTTGCGCCAACATCCGTTGCGACCTCTGTATCAGCCAAGCGACGCCAAGTCAGGCTTTTCTCATCAGTTTTCGCCCATAAGCTGCCGGAAACGCTTGGGGAGGAAAAACGTGAAGAGACTACTGAAATGGCTGGCCGGCCTTGTGGTGGCCGCGCTTGTCCTCGGAGCCGTGGTGTTCTTTGGTTTCGTGCCGGCCTATGTCGAAGGCGCGCGCAACAACGTGATCAACCACGACCCATATCCGGTGTCCGACACCGCCGCGGCCCTGCACGAAACCCTGCTCGTGGGCGACCTGCATGCCGATCCACTGTTGTGGAGCCGCGACCTGACCGAGCGCGGAACCCGCGGCCAGGTGGATATTCCCCGGCTGATCGAAGGCAACGTGGCCCTGCAGGTGTTCACCGCCGTGACCAAGTCACCGGCCGGGCAGAACTACGAGGCAAACTCGGCCGAGGCATTCGACAACATCACGCTGTTGGCCATCGGCCAGCTGTGGCCGCTGCGTACCTGGGACAGCCTTAAGGAACGCGCGATTTATCAGGCCGAGAAATTGCACCGGTTCGAGGCCGCCTCGGACGAGCACCTCAAGGTCATCAAGACCCGCGCGGATCTCGAGGCCGTTCTGGACGCCCGGGCGCGCGGCGAAAAGGTCGTGGGCGGCATTCTGGGAATCGAAGGCGCCCATCCGCTGGAGGGCGATCTGGCCAATCTCGAGCCGATATTCGATGCCGGCCACAGGGTGTTCGGGCTGCAGCATTTCTTTGACAACGAACTGGGCGGCTCGCTGCACGGCACCGGGAACACGGGCTTGACCGAATTCGGACGGCAGGTGGTGGCCGAACTGGCCAAACGCCCGGTTGTGATCGACCTGGCCCATTCCAGCCCGCAAGTGGCGCACGACGTGCTGGCCATGACAGACGAGCCGCTGATCGTCAGCCATGGCGGCCTGCACGGGTTCTGCCCGGTCAAGCGCAACTATCCCGACGACCTGATGAAGGAAATCGCGGCGACCGGCGGTGTCATCGGGATGGGATACTGGGCCGATGTCACCTGCGGCGACATCACCCCGACGGGCATCGCGAAAATGATCAAGGCTGCCATCCAAACGGTGGGCGAAGATCATGTGGCGCTCGGGTCCGACTACGACGGCTCGGTCGAGACCGCGTTCGACTCGTCGGAACTGGCGGCGCTGACCTCGGCCTTGCAGGACGAAGGCCTGACCGAAACGCAGATCCGCAAGGTCATGGGCGAAAACATGGTACGGGTATTCCGCCAACAGCTGGAGTAGCGGCACGAAAAAACCGGCCCGGAGCGATCCAGGCCGGCTGTTCAGGTCGGTCGTGGCGCATCAGGCCGGGGTCAGCATCCCCTTTTCCCGCGCCAGTTCCCGCATCTTTTTCTGCAGCTTTTCAAAGGCGCGCACCTCGATCTGGCGAATGCGCTCGCGGCTGACATTGTATTGCGAGCTCAGCTCTTCCAGCGTGACGGGCTGATCCATCAACCGGCGCTGGGTCAGGATGTCCTTTTCGCGGTCGTTCAGCACCTCGAGCGCCTCGGCCAGCAACTCACGCCGAACCTCAAGCTCTTCGCGGGCCTCATAATCGCCGGCCTGGTCGGCATCTTCGTCTTCCAGCCAGTCCTGCCACTGCATGGTGCCTTCGCCCTCGGAGCCGACCGTGGCGTTCAGCGAGGCATCCCCGCCGGACATGCGGCGGTTCATGCTAATGACCTCCTCTTCGGTCACGCCCAGATCGTTGGCGATCTGCTTGACGTTGTCGGGATGCAGGTCGCCGTCTTCCAACGCACCGATGCGTGCCTTGGCTTTGCGCAGATTGAAGAACAGCTTTTTCTGCGCTGACGTGGTGCCCAGTTTAACCAGCGACCACGACCGCAGGATGTATTCCTGGATCGAGGCGCGGATCCACCACATGGCATAGGTCGCCAGGCGGAAGCCCTTTTCCGGGTCAAACCGTTTCACGGCCTGCATCAGGCCTACATTGGCCTCGGAAATCACCTCGGCTTGGGGCAGCCCATAGCCGCGATAGCCCATGGCGATCTTGGCGGCCAGCCGCAGATGCGACGTCACCATCTTGTGCGCCGCTTCTGTGTCCTGCTCTTCGACCCAACGCTTGGCCAGCATGTACTCCTCTTCCGGCTCGAGAAGCGGAAACTTGCGAATCTCCTGCAGATACCGGTTCAGCCCGCCTTCAGGCGTGGGCACGGGGAGGTTTTTGTAATTTGCCATGTATCACGTCCCTTTGGACCAATGTTTATGTCCTTAACATGGATATGGGGCCACGTTTCAGACCATTCAAGGGCAGGTGTTAACAGTGTGGGATTTAAGATTGATAAAGGAAACCTAAGAATGCGTTAGTCACGAGACTTTGCGGGTTGTTTCAACGCCGAAATCAGGGCCTGCATGTCCTGCGGAATAGGGGCCTCGAACCGCATCCGAGCGCCGGTCACGGGGTGTTCAAACCCCAAAACCGCCGCGTGCAGCGCCTGCCGGGGAAAGCTGCGCACCGCCTCTGCCGCGTCCGCGCCGAAGGACCGGGCCGACAGTTTGCGCTTGCCTCCATAGGCCGGGTCGCCCACCAGACCATGCCCGGCATGGGCCATGTGCACCCGGATCTGATGGGTGCGCCCGGTTTCCAACCAGCATTCGATCAGCGACACCGCGCCGGGCTGCCCGAACACCTCGACGACCCGGGCGCGCGTGACGGCGTGGCGACCGCCGTGGAAGAGCACGGCCTGTTTCTGCCGGTCGTGTTTGTGCCGCGCCAGCTGCGTGGTGATCCGCATCACGTTGCCGGGTTCGAAACTCACGCCTTTGATGCCGCGCAGCCGAGGATCGTTGGCATCAGGAACGCCGTAGCACACCGCGCAGTAATACCGCTCGACGCTGTGCGCCTCGAACTGGGCCGCAAGCCCCTGATGGGCCGCATCCGATTTGGCGACCACCAGAAGCCCGCTGGTATCCTTGTCGATCCGGTGAACGATGCCCGGCCGCTTGACCCCGCCCACGCCAGACAGATCATCGCCGCAGTGATGCAGCAGCGCATTCACCAAAGTGCCATTGGGGGATCCCGGCGCCGGATGAACGACCATCCCCGCAGGCTTGTTGATCACGATCAGGTCGGCATCTTCGTGCACGATGTCCAGCAGAATGTCCTCGGGGCCGATATGACTCTCATCCGCCTCGGACACGGTTATGCAGACAGCCGCACCTTCCGCCACCTTGGCCTTGGCATCGGTCACGACCTTGCCGTCCACCGAAACCGCGCCCTCCTCGATCAGGCGGGCCAGACGGGTCCGCGACAGATTTTCATCTGCTGGCACATCCCGCGAAAGCGCCTTATCAAGGCGGGGCGGCGGAGCGTCCGCGATCACGAAGTCTATTTGCCGGGTGCCCATGACTGTCCCTTCAGATCCTCAAGAACCGCAGGAAACGCCTCAGCTGCGCCTGCTGCGCCGCATGGTCATGTTGCTGACCGCGGTGATGATTGGCGGCGTTCTAGTGACATTCGCCTTGATTGTCATCCGCCTATCGGACAGAACCCCCACCCTGCCCGATCAGATCGAATTGCCCGACGGTGCCCGCGCCCAGGCCGTTACCATCGGCAGCAACTGGTTCGCCGTGGTGACCGATGACAACCGTATCCTGATCTTCGACAAGACCACCGGGCGCCAGCGGCAGGAGATTCCGCTGGATTGAAGCGCCTCAGGCGTCCAGTGCCATACGGAACACGATTTCCGATGCCTGCTTGAGAGCAGCGACCTCTTCGGCGCTGTCGCGGCGGAACCGCAGATCTTCGGCACCAAGGCGGACCGGAGAGAACAAAACTTTGCGGTCGGGAAAGAATTCTTGCCGGAACCCTTCGTCAGCCTCGGCCAGAAAGTCATCCAGCCAGGCGCGCTCATCAGGTTCCAGCACGTCATGCCGCCGGATCATCACCGGATCGCTCACCGCCTGACGGCGCAACTGGCGGCTGCGCTTGCGCCCGATTGCCCGGGTCACCACGCCGAAGGCCTCGCTGGCGACCCGCGACAAGGACGGGTTGGCCGGCAGGTCGGTCGGACACCCGGGTGGCGGCGCAACCCCAAGCCGTGACAGGAAATCATCGATGACATTGCCGTTGGCGAGCTCCGCCCGTTCATATAGAAGCGGCACGATCGCGACGCCCGGAAAAGCCGCTCGGATGCGACCGACCGCACCGGCATAGCTGTGCCCGTTCGGGTTGGACTGGATCGCGGCCAGCCGGTCACGGACAAAGCCCGAGCCATCCGCGGGCAGCCGTCCGTTCTTGGCCCGCTGCTTGTAATCGGCCTCGAAGAAATCGGAATAGCGGCGGCAGTAGAACACCACGCGCATTTCGCGCGCGGGAATTTCCGCGAAGACCTGCGCCAGACGCGCCAGGTCGGCGGTGTAGAACATCTCGGACGACACCACACAGGCCTTGTCCGCGTGATCTTCGTATTCGCGAGCGATCGCTTCGCGGAAAGCGTCCAGCGGCTGGGCCGTCTGATTCAGGTGAAACGCCATCATGTTGTGGCTGACCTTGGGGCGCTCGCCCGTGTCCGGCCGCTGACGCCCGGCCTTCATGTAGCGCAGCCCGTTCTCGGACAAGATATCCGCATGACCGCGCAAATAGGACTGAAGCGCGGTCGTACCGGTTTTCGGCATGCCGAGGTGCAACCAGAGCATCAGGCGCCCTCCTGCCCGGCCGTCATCTGCTGCATCAGGGCGCGGATCTCGGCGGTATTCAGCAGCTCGGCAATCTGCCGGCGATGCAGGTCACAGGACTGGTGGTGCAGGCGCGCGGTTTCAGGGTCCGACATGAGGTCGTGGAAATGGCCCCGCTTTCGATCGGCGATGGCGTCAATCGACCGGTCCTCGACCGCGTTGTGGTTCATCATGTTCCAGTAGTCCAACCCAAGGCTTTCACCCGTGTGATGCGCCCGCCCCCGCACCTTCTTAACCAGATAGCTTTCGCAGGATTTCAGCGCATAGTGGTTCACCTGCACCAGATCGTACCCGACCGAGTCCCGGGCCGAGCGCCAGCTGCTGGTGAAATAGCGTTCGGGCATCGGTCGCCCCGATCCGTTGTACCAATGGCACTCCGCCATGCTCTCGACGTTGGGGCGCTTGGGTCGGTGGACGCCGATCACGTTCCAAAGGTCCCGGCGGAACATGGTCTTGAACCCCCAGGCCTGCGGCGGGCGCGGCATGTGTTCCGGGGCGGCGCGGCAAAACTGTTCGGACAGGAACCTGTCTTCATAGCCCACGACCCCGGCATTTCCGAACAACCGCCAGGTCATCGAGATCATGCGCGCATCCGGCACCGCTTTTGCCAGTGATTGCAGGGTGTTGTCGCCCGTCTTTACATTGATGTGCTCATCTGCGTCGATAACTACCACCCAGTCCTGCGGCCGCGCCACGTCCATGCGCAGGAACCGTTTGTAGGCACGCTTCTGCGGGCTGCTCGGACGCGCCGAGTTGTTGTCGACATGGATCAGAACGCCGCGGTCGTGCAGTCGCTGCAACAGGGCGTCGGTGCCGTCCGTGCAGTCATTCGTCATCACGACCATCTGGTCGATTCCGATTGCAAGATTGTGCGCCACCCACTCCAGAACGAAGGGGCCCTCATTCTTCATCGGGGTCACGCTGACAAAGCGAGGGGGCTGTTCGACCATGCGGTTCTGCCTCGGATCAATCGGCCCGGTCGGGCGATCCCGCCGCGGGCACCGGTTTTTCATTCAGATTATTTTCTTCGCCCCGGCAGACCAAGGGCAAACTGCCCCGCCCCGCCGCAGCTTCGGGCGTCGATGCGCGCATGTCACCCATCGACCCGCCCCAGCTGGTTGGAAAACCGCGAATAGGTCGGGCAAAGCGCCACGGCCCGTTCCAAGAACTTTTTGGCCTGCGGCTTGTTCCCGCGCCTAAGGTAAATGCGGCCGGCCGCCCCTTGGATGGCGGCGGTGACCTCGTCCAGTTCCGCGGCATTCAGGATCTGCTGCTCGCCCTGCCTTTTGGCCCCGAGGCGGATCAACAACTGGCCCATTGCAAAGACGAGGAAAGCATTGTCGGGGTCGCAGGCCAGCGCATCCGCCATCGACAGCCGCGCCGCCCCGGCATCGCCTGCATCGGCATACAACTCGGCAAGGCGCTTGTGGTACAGCGGGGCGTCTGGACAGGCCGCAACGACCCTGCGCGCAACGTCGATCGCCGCCGACAGTGACACCTCGCCGGTGTGCCGGTGCACCGTCGAAATCAGGCTTTGCACGGCCGGATCGTCACCGGACAGGTCCTCCGATGCCCGAACCGCCGCTTCGAGCGCGGCCAGCCGCGCAGGCGATTTGGGCAACCGTCGCGCGCGCTGGTCCAACGAAAGGTCCGCCCAGTCCAGCAGCACCATGTCGAAATTGCAGGGCTGGCGTGCGATGACTTTGTGCTGGACTAGATACAGGTTGTTGAACGGCGCGAAACGGCGCTGCCGCAGCCGGCGCTGCAACCCCCAGTCGACCGGCGGGAACAGGCGGAACGGCAGTTGGTCGCGGTAAAGCATCCGCGAACCCAACACGACAACATCGGGCCGCAAGGGCTTGGCCCAAAACGCTTTTGCGAATTGTCGCCCTGCGGCCCAGCGCTTTTTCTGGGCACCCAAGATAGCGCCGCGCAAGGCACACAGAACGGCTCGGTCCTCGGGCCAGAGGCCGGAGTTTTCCAACCCGGTCCGGGCTAGCTGTTCGCTTTCCTTCCACTTGCCCAGATAAAAGGCGTTCAGCGCTTGCAGCAGCGGCAGAAACGCATTGTCCGCTCCGGCATCGAGGATCGGCTGGGCGAGGTCATAGGCCTCTTGGCAGCGGTCCTGCGCGCAGAGGTATTGCGACGCTTTGGCATAGACATGGGCGGCCTCGGACGGGTTGAGAAATGCAGACGGTCCCCGGGCGACCCGCTGTATGACTCGTTCATTGGCGCGCCCGATCTCGTCCTCGGACAGCACGTCGCGGAACACCAGCCGCTGCTGACCGGAAATCCGGGCCGCAGCCATCGAAAAAGCCGAAATGAACGGAGCGATCACCCGCTCGGCCCGCGACATCGTGTAGAGTTCCAGGAAATCCCGCTGGGCCCGGGTCATGCCGGACAGATCAGCGATATCGGCCATCTGGATCAATTGCGGGTGGCGCTGTTGAAACCGTGCGATCAGTTCGGGCTGGTCGGAAAACATGATGGCCATCTGCCCGCGCGACTTGTCCAGATGCGCGTCATACAGTTCTTCGGGCTCGATCTTGGCGGGCCAGGTCGTATGCTTCCAGGGCAGGCCGTTCAAGATATCGCCGCGCCGGATGTGATAGGCCGACACCCCCTTGCCCGACAACCGGGCGTCGGCCTGGTCCATGACCGCGCGGATCGGCGGCGCAAAGCCGATCCGATGGATGAAATCGCGGTATCGGGGGCGGATGGCTTCGACATCTTCCCAGGGAAAGGCCAAAACCTCGAACCCCTCCTCGACGATCACCGAACGGCCCGCGGCCAGATGTTCGCGCAGCCTGTCGGGGGTCTGATCGCCCTGAAAGCTCCAGACGGGGACGGCATCCGCGGCCAATTCGTCGTAAGCCTGCCCATCCAAGAAATGGGCCGCCATCCAATCGGTGGCGAACAGCTCTTGCGGGGCGTCCAGTTCCGGCGCGTCGGCTCCTTGCGGAAACCAGTTGACGCGATAGTCCGTGTCGAAATCCTCGGCCAGGCGGATGCAGGTCAGCATCATCAGGAGCCGCGCGCCCAGACGGTCCTTGCGCTGGCCGATGAACACGCCCCGGTCTGGGGTCATGACGCGCCACCCGCAGCAGCCTGGCGCCGCAGGGCGCGGAATCGCTGCCGCGCGGCCCCGACCAGTTTCGGATGCCGGTCCTCACCCACCGACTCGATCCCGCGCATGTAGATGGGCAGGCGCCGCCGTGCGCGCATCATCCGATAAAAGGCCTGCGGTTCCAGCGTGCCGGCCATGGCCTGCTGCATCACCGGCTTCAGCGCGTCGATCTTGCGCAGCATCGGCGCGGCGAAATGGTTCGAGAACCACGTCTTCAGCGGCACCACATTCGCGCCCTGCAACCGGTGGACGTGCCGCCGATCGGGCTCGAAGAACGGGTCATAGAAAACATAGGCCTTTTGGGCCGTCCGGATGCAGTCGGCCGCGTCACCCAGCGGCAGGTCCCAGTCCTGAACCTTGCCAAAGCGATATCGGGTCTCCCACGGCACCAGACGTTCATCCAGCGTGGATTGCGGATTGAAGGCGATCACCACCGCTCCGGGCGCCAGTGCAGAAAAGGTCAGCGCCCCGAACCCACCCATCGAGGCGCCAGCAAACACGACTTGGTCGAAGCGCTCGAAAAACCCTTCGCGCGCCTTGGCCTGGAAATAGTCGATGATCTCGGGGTCGCGGTACCAGGCCTTGGACCGCGCGAACACGCCCATATGCGACCAGCCCTCGTCGCGGAAGAACTTCCAGCCCCAGGGCTCGCGCGCGAAGGACAGATCGTTGGCATTGCCGATATTGTCGAAACTGACGACCAGACGCGCCGCGTCCCGCTGATGGAACAGGATCGAATGGCGTTCGAGCTTGCGGAGGAATCCAGTTCCTTCCCCGCCCGGATAGATCTCGACGAACCAGGGCGGCGCGGGATCTGTCAGAATGCGCTCGTACCCGGTCTTGCGGTCGGGATGCTCGGGCTTAAGCTGATCCTTCGAAAGTTCGTCGGCCATGGGTCTCAAACCAGATTGTCCGCCAGCCATGACCGGAAGTCCACCCATTCGGGGCGCAGCTTGATCTCGGCGATCTTGGCGCGGTGCCACTCGCACGCCTCGTCATGCAGACGGGCAAGCTCGGAATCGGCCTTCAGCTTGGCCAGAACCGGTGCGGCCCGCCGGGCAATGGGTTGAATCGAGGTATCCCGGACCTTGTTGGCGTTCATATCCAACCAGTAGGCCTGCCCCTGATCTACCTTGACGTGATTGGTGCGGCCACGGTCACGCTTGACCAGAAACCCCTCGAGCGAACGCACGGAGTAGTGGTGCAGGCGCCCAAATGCATGGTCGAACCCCCGCCAAGCCCGCCAGCCGACCTTGTCAGCGGGAAACAGGTTTCCACCCGCGTCCGACCAAGCGACTTCGTGCTCGCGCCCTTCTTCGATGCCCTTGGGGCGGTGCGGGCCGAAGCGGCTGAACCGGTCATTGTTGCGAAACAGCGTCTTCAGCCCGTAAGCCCGGCCGGAATGATAGGGAAATTCGCGATCGGCCATGGTGAAGCTTTCGGTCACGGGCTTGTCGTCAAAGCCGATGTTGCCCGAACTGCCGAACAGGCGCCAGGCGAACGAAATCGCGTCGACCGGGCGGCCCGCCTTCTGTTCGACCGCGTCGATCAATGCCGCAAAGCTGTTGTTCCCCACGCGGATATTCCAGAATTCGTCCACATCCAGGCACATCAGCCAATCGGCCTCTTTCACCTTGGGGTGCCTGCGCGCCCGGCGCAGCATCTGGTGTTGCGGATTACCCCCGTCGCGCACGGCATTCGGAACATGGGTCGCCAGCCCCATCTGCTGAAGGCGGCGGGCAATGTCATCGGTTCCGTCCTCGCAGTCATTGGTGAATATCAGGAAATGATCGACCCCCAGCATGCGATGAAAGGCGACCCATTCCAGCATGTAGGGGCCTTCGTTCTTCATCGTCGTGAATACGGTAATGGTCTGAGACATTTACGCCTGTTCCGATCTGCCTTTTGCCCTTTCATACACAAGCCGTCCCGACGCCGCGAGGCCGGAATAGGCTGGTACATGCATTGCACACCCGAGTGGTGCGCGACTGCACCCAAGCGGGCAACTGCGCCGCGCTGCCGGACGCGACCGAAACTGTCCGATACCCGCCCCTGGGGCAACGTGAACCGTCTCAGCGATGCACACACCCGGAAGGATCGAATAAATCTACGAATGTCATGCTAAGCCTAGGGGAGCGGCGCAACGCAGACCGGACCCCGGATGGGCAACTTGTCACCGAAAGCTTGATGAGAGATGGTACCGCCTCCCTGGCTTGAACAGGGGACCTCTGGATCCACAATCCAGCGCTCTAACCAACTGAGCTAAGGCGGCACGTGAGGGGCGATTTAACGAAGCCGCCGGGGGATTGCAAGTGCCTTGTAGGCGAATTTTCTGGCATTGTCCGACACAGCGGATCGCGCAAAGAAAATCGCGGGCGCCACGAGTTTCGGCAGCCCAAAGCGCCGCCCGCCTCTGCCGGACCCGGTGGGACACTCGGGCCGCGCTGCCTCCGCCGACCAAACTCCGACCACCTCGAAAACACATCGTTCCGCCCGCCCGCACCGTGACACACCCAGACTGCGCTTGATTCAATCCCGGTTGCGCGCTAGCAGAAACGCTCAGTCTCCGGAGGCGAAAATGGGCATCAATACCGAACGCGACATCGAAGCGAACCTGCAGATCGGCCCCACCGATCAAGGCATGGTGCGCCTGTTCGTCGAAGCCGACAACCTCGAAATCCCGATGGATTTCGACCCGGAAGAGGCCGAGGAGATCGCCGACGAGATCCGCGCCGCCGCCCAGGCTGCCCGCGCGGTCAAACGCTGACCTTCAGGGCCGCGGATCGCGCAGCATGTGCAGACGCCGCGCGGCGTCCATCGCAAATTTCTGGATCAGCTTCTTGCGCCGGGCTGCCGCCAGCTTGGCCTCGGGCGGCATCCGTATGATTTCGGCGTCATAGGCGTCGGCGATGATCAGACCGGTTTCCGTCGGCAAGAGGTCGGTTGGAAAATCAGTATCCACGGCCCAGAAGAACCGGTCGCACCAGTCCAGGTATCCGCCCCATTTGGAATCGGACTGGTAATCGACCCGGCTGGATTTGCACTCGACCACCCACAGCTCACCCTTGGGACCCAGACCCATCACATCCACCCGCAACCCGCGCGCGGGTACGAATTCCTCAATAGAAACAAAGCCGTGGCTGGCCAGATGTCGGGCAACCCCGCGGGCCAGCCTTTGACCGGGCTGCAGATCCAACGTCATGCGCAGAATGTGAACAATTCAAGAACAAAAATCAAGGACCTTCGCCATGAGGATCGGACCGGAACGAGCCACCGCCGTGCCGGCCCGTTCGGGCGACCCCGCATGCCTTCTTTTGCAACTGGCCCCCTTGCGCAGCCCGGCGCGGCACCCTAGTTAGGCCATTGGCGGGTTCTGCCCTTCTCGTGACCGGTAGCATTCCGGTGGCCTTAAGCAATTCCGAGGGAGCTGGCTCTGTTCAGGTCCTGGCCTGATTACCTGGCGCCCACCTGTACATACAGGTCCTCGGGAATCAAAACCGCACGGTTGCCTGGTGGTCCCGCCGCCTTCCGATCAGGTGAATTCCTGCGGATTGACCCGTACGAATGTTTCGTCATCCAGAGCAAAATCATAGAGCCTGCGCCCGTTCCATTGCGGCATATAGCAGTCAAACATCCTATTTTTTTGATCCGGCAGGCTTGGCACGGTCAAATCTGCCGCTGGCAGGTTCAATCCAAACGTCAACAACTGAGCGTCCGTGTAACGTGCAGATGCCTGCTTCACCGCATGATGTAACAGCACGTGTTCGATATGCCCGTATTCGCCGACTCGGTTCTGAGTGATGACAGTTGTCGGCGCGAACTGCTTCATCAACGCATAGGCAGATCCAGATAACAGCCCAAACAACGGATGGCGGCGCAATGGCCGGACTATTTCAGGTTCTGGCATGCTATCGCTGGTTGGCATGCGAATAAAACGACGCAGCCTCGGGTAATCACTTTCGACCGCAAAGGGCAGTTGCACCCGGGTGGCACCAATCATGTCGCACGCCTGTTGCATCGCTGCCTCGCGCGTATCGGTGTCTCGACGGCTGGACGCAGGCCGGAAGAAGCTTGCAACGACAACTTCGGCACGCCCCTTGAGATGCTCCAGAAGTGAGCCGGCAAACAGTGTTTTATCATCCTGATGGCATACGCACACAAGAATGCGCTGATGGGCAAGCCCGTCTAGACTGAGTCCGTTGCGCACAACGCCCGGACCGGTCTCCAATAGGCCGAAATTCGCGCTATGCAGGGTTTCCGGCCTAATCAGGCTGACCGACCGCGCCCGCCCTTGCTCGACCAAACGAACCGAGCTTGCTTGTACATGGCCGTTTCGGTTGTCGCCCTGAGTCAAGTAGCATCTGTCAGCCAAGCCAGGCCAGACCGCATCCAACTCGGCCACCCGGCTGTTCTTCTGCGCATCCGGATGCAAAAGGTCGATCGGGCCGAACGGCCGATCCTGAACCGCCTGCTCAAGCCCTTCGATCGCCGGCCTGAGGTAGAACTTGACGCGTCCAGGGAAGCGGTTTTCGAACCATCGGAACGCGATCGGAACGTAGATGTCGACCGGCGGCCATGAATCACGCAAACGCTGGCCAAGGTCGATGCCGATATATTTCAAACCGGGGTTCGAGTGCAGCGCCAACAAAGCCGCGAGGCCACCCGCCACTCCGACCTCGGCAAAACAATTGCTTTCCTGTGCCAGCCGATGAAGAGCACGCCGTTTCGGCTCCATCGATGGCGCGAGATCGGATGTGTGAAAGTCTTCCTACATGTGTGCATAGCACACGTTTCCATTGATCGCGACTGGCTCGCCTGCTTGTTTCAGCCCGTCGGCAATCGCCTGATTCAAACTTGACAGATCATCCAGAAACGCCCGCGAATTGATGGCGTCTTCATAACTTGGCTTGGTCACGGAAACGGTCTTTCATGGACAACTCGATACGCTTGCGCATCCAATGTCAGGGGAAGACCAATTGCAAGCGCCAGGAACCACCTATCACGACCGGCGCGCTTCAACGCGCACGGTTTCCAGCTTGACTGCAACCGGGGTTCCTCCGCGCGGGCCTTTGGGCTTTTCGGCCATGCTCATGATCGCATAGGCGAATTGGACGCCCGCAAAGACGATCCCGTTCATGAACCAGATCATGATCAGCGCGATAAAGCCAATGTCGGACCCGGTGATGAGGTGGCGTAGGTTGGCCACGTTCAACAGCAGCAGCACGGCGACGAACACAGCCGAGATCACAAAGCCCAGTGCGACCTGGGTGATGTAAAGACGGATCAGTTTCGGCATGACGCACCTCCCTCACACGATAGGAGTCTAGCGCAATTTCATGCCGGGTAAAATCGCCCGTGGCGCGTCAGAACGCCTCGGGCTTGGCTTCGCGGGCCATGTGGTCCAGAACCGCGTTGACGAATTTCGGCTCTTTGCCTTCGGGGAAAAAGGCGCGCGCCACGTCAACGAATTCGTTGATGACCACCTTGGGCGGCGTGTCGCTCTGGCTCAGCTCGGCGCCGGCCGCGCGGAACAGCGCCCGCAAGGTCGGGTCGATGCGCGAAATCGGCCATTTGGCCACCAGCGCCCGGTCGGTCATCTGGTCGATCGGCGCCTGATAGTTCACCGCGTCATCCACCAGTTTGCGAAACAGCGCGCTGTCGCCTTCCAGCATCTCGTCGCCCTCGTAGACCGCGCCGAACCGGTGATCCAGAAACTCGTTCACCACCTGTTCGGTCGTCTGGCCCGACTGCTCCATCTGGAACAGCGCCTGCACGGCGTACAACCGCGCGGCGGATTTCATTAGGCGTTTCCGGTTTGCCGGTTTCGGCGTGTCTGTCTGGGTCATGCTGTCGTTGATCCGTTGCTGTCGCCCGCCACAAGGATGGACTCGGACGGCGGCTTGAATCCGACGCCCTTTTTCGAAGCGCCCCACTTACGTCTGAGTGCGATCAGATGCAAGGCCGCAGCCGCCGCGCCGCCGCCTTTGTTCATCTTTTCCGGATTGGCGCGCACTTCGGCCTGCGCGTCATTCTCAACCGTCAGGATGCCGTTGCCGATGCACAGCCCCTGCAGGCCCAGCAGCTGGATCGCGCGGCTAGAATCGTTGCAGACGGTTTCGTAATGCGTGGTCTCGCCCCGGATCACGCAGCCCAGCGCCACATAGCCATCGAAGTTGCACTGGCGGTCGGCCATGGCAATCGCGGTCGGGATCTCGAGCGCGCCGGGCACCTCGACCACCTCGCAGCTGCCGCCGGCGGCCTCGATCTCGGCCTTGGCGCCGCGAACCAGGTCGTCGGCGATGGCGCGATAGAACGGGGCCACAACGATCAGCAGCTTGACCGGGTCATCGAATTTCGGGGTCGGCAGAACGCCGTGTTTGTCTTGCTCAGCCATGCTCAGTCACCCTTGAGAATCGAGCGGGTCCCGACGATGGACAGGCCAAAGGCGTCCAGACCCAGGTATTTCGTCTGCGGCGAGTCGGTCAGCAGCACCAGTTCCTTGATGCCCATCTTGGACAGGATCTGCGCGCCCAGACCGGTTTGCTTGATGGTGCGCGGGCCTTCGTCCTCGGCCGCGTACAGCGAGTGGCGCGGGTTGCGGAACAGGCAGACCACGCCGCGCCCCTCGGCGGCGATCTTTTCCATCGCGCGCGGCAGTTCCTGCGGCGATTTCGGGCCCAATCCCAAAATGTCCGAGGCCTCGTGCAGCGCATGGGTGCGGGTCAGGACGGGCTCGGGCGTGCTGATGTCGCCCTTGATCATCACCACATGTTCGATCCCGTGGGTCTGATCGGTGAAGATCCGCATCTCCCACTCGCCGCCATATTCCGACGTGACCATCCTGCGCGCGGTCTCGACCACCAGATTGTCGTGGCGCGCACGGTACGAGATCAGGTCGCTGATGGTGCCGATCTTCAGCCCGTGTTCCCTGGCGAATTCGACTAGATCGGGCAGCCGGGCCATGGTGCCGTCAGGCTTCATGATCTCGCAGATTACGCCCGAGGGGTTCAATCCGGCCAGGCGCGAAATGTCCACGGCGGCCTCGGTGTGGCCGGCGCGTACAAGCACCCCGCCCCGCTTGGCGCGCAGCGGAAAGACATGGCCGGGCGTAGCCAGATGCGCCATGGTGTTCTGTTCGTTGATCGCGGTGGCAATGGTCAGTGCCCGATCGGCAGCCGAGATCCCGGTGCTGACGCCTTCGCGCGCCTCGATCGAAACGGTAAAGGCCGTCTCGTGCCGCGACGAGTTGTTCACGGCCATCATCGGAAGGCCCAGACGGTCTATCCGTTCAGCTGTCATCGGCAGGCAGATCAGCCCGCGGCCATGCGTGGCCATGAAATTGATCGCCTCGGCATCGGCGAATTCCGCCGGGATCACCAGGTCTCCCTCGTTTTCGCGGTCCTCGTGATCGACCAATATATACATCCGGC
Source organism: Ruegeria sp. BHSB172 (assembly GCF_059613165.1). Taxonomy (NCBI): domain Bacteria; kingdom Pseudomonadati; phylum Pseudomonadota; class Alphaproteobacteria; order Rhodobacterales; family Roseobacteraceae; genus Ruegeria; species Ruegeria sp. BHSB172. Next base: position 36,640 of record NZ_JBXWRZ010000006.1, on the reverse strand, counting down.
CCTGGCGCGCCTCTTCGATGATCTCTTCAATCGGGCTGATCGCGTCGCGCAGCTGGGCCTCGACCGGTCCGGGTGTTTCAAAGCTCATGGGGCAGCCTTTCACAGAGCAGGTGTTGCAACGCGGGATAGACCAGCACGCGCGCAAAGGCCAGTCCGCAAACGAATCCGCGCGGGGCTAACGCGGCGTTTCGTCCGGCGTCAGGTCATTTCCGACAGCCGCGCGACGTAACGGGCCAGCGTGTCGATCTCGAGATTCACCCGGTCGCCTACCTTGACGTCGCCCCAGGTGGTGACCTCCTTGGTGTGCGGGATGAAGTTGATGCCGAAATCGCACCCGTCCACGTCGTTCACGGTCAGCGAGGTGCCGTTCAGCGCGACCGAGCCCTTGGGCGCGATGAACCGTGCCAGATCTTGCGGCGCGCGCAGGGTCACCCGGGTGCTGTCACCCTCGTCCGTCACGGCGATCACCACGGCGACGCCGTCCACATGGCCTGAGACGATGTGCCCGCCCAGTTCGTCGCCCACCTTGAGGGCGCGTTCCAGGTTGACGCGTTTGCCCACCTGCCACCCGTCGAGGTTAGTCTTGGAAACCGTCTCGGCGCTGATCTGCACATCGTACCAGTCGTCGCCCAGCGCAATCACGGTCAGGCAGACCCCGTCACTGGCGATCGAGGCGCCGATATCGATCCCCGCGGTATCGTAGCCCGTCTTGATCCGCGCCCGCAGATCGCCCTGCTGCTCCAGTTCGATGATGGTGCCGATGTCGGTGACGATCCCAGTAAACATTCCGTTAACCCTCTGCGCGCAAACTATTCGAAGTCATCTGGCCCGAGGTAAGCCCAACCGGCCGCCGGGGCAAGCCCCGGCTTGCGCGTCCAGAGGCGGACGGGCATAGTTTCGGCGCAATTCTCAAACGCATGCAGGTGTGCGCAAACGGCATGAACGCTCCGATTTCAACGCAAGACGGTCGCGTGTTCCTTTTTTTGCAGGGGCCGCATGGGCCGTTCTTTTACGGGTTGGGGCGCATGCTGCGGGCGGCCGGCGCAGCGGTCTGGCGGGTGGGGTTCAATGCGGGCGACCGCGCCTTCTGGTTCGACAAGCGCAGCTATGTGCCCTATCGCGGAACGCTGGACGCGTGGCCGCAGGCCTTTGCCGACCTGCTCGAGACCCGGCGGGTAACCGATGTCGTTCTTTACGGCGACGTTCGCCCGGTGCACGCCGTGGCGATCCGGATCGCCCGGGCGCGCGGCCTGAGGGTCCATGTTTTCGAGGAAGGCTATCTGCGCCCATGGTGGGTGACCTATGAGCGGAACGGATCGAACGCACATTCCCGGCTGATGGACCTGGACATCGCAACGATGCAGCGAGCCGTGGAACTAACCGAGGGACCGACCCCGCCGCCACCCGCGCATTGGGGCGACATGCGGCAACACGTTTTCTACGGCGCGCTGTACCATTGGTTCGTATTGTTCCTGAATCACGGTTACCGGAATTTCAGACCGCACCGGGATTTGCATGTTTCGCAGGAATTCGGGCTGTATTTCAAACGTCTGATGCGGATGCCCCTGCATCGAATCCGGCGTAGCCTGGCGACCGCCCGCATCCGCCGCGGTGGGTATCCTTATCATCTGGTGCTGTTGCAACTGGCGCATGACAGTTCGGTCCGGGCCCATTCCGAATTCTCGTCGATGTGCGCTTTCCTGCTGCCGGTCATGGAGGGATTCGCCAAGGGCGCCCCGCCACATCACCACCTGGTCATCAAGGAACACCCGCTCGAAAACTGCCGCGAGCCTCTGGCGCGCTTCATCCGCCAGACGGCCCGCCGGCTGGGCATCGCCGACCGTGTCCACCATGTGCCCGGCGGTAAACTGGCGCGTCTTCTGGATCACGCCAAGTCGGCGGTCACCATCAATTCGACGGCAGGTCAGCAGGCGTTGTGGCGCGGCGTCCCGCTGCGCGTGTTCGGCCGGTCGGTCTATGACAAGCCCGAGCTGGTGTCCGACCAGCCGATCGAGGTGTTTTTCGCCGACCCAAGGGGGCCGAACACCGACGCCTATCGCACGTACCGCCAGTTCCTGCTGGGAACCTGCCAGATCCCCGGCGGGTACTATTCGCGGCGGGGCCGCAAACAACTGCTCCGACAAGTGGTTGACCAGATGCTGCAGGCACACGACCCCTACGCGCGTGCCCTGGCTGGGGGCGCGACCGAAGGGCCACAGTTTCAATCCCGTCCGGCCCGTCGGCTGGCAACGTCTGGAATCTGAGCGCCAAACTCAGTAGCGTCGCGACAAACCAAAAAACACAACACTGGCTGTCGAGGTCAACAACGTGCAGTGCTTCCCAACCCGGTGGATTCGAAAAGTAACTCTTTTCGCGACCGTCGCAATTCTGGCGGCATGCCAGCTTCCCAAGTCCGGGCCCAACAAGACCGAAATCCTGGCTGGTGCGGTTCAGAACGGCGGCAATGCATTTGTCGTAGAAGTAGACGATTTTGTTGCTAAAACTACTGCCGCCATTCCTCAGTACGGGTTCCCACAAGCCTTCCGCGGCGCCCAGAACATCACTTCGGACACAATCCGCCCGGGCGACGTTCTGGGGCTGACCATCTGGGAAAACGTCGACGACGGTCTGCTGTCCGGTGAAACCGGCCCCGCGACCAGCCTGGACGAAGTGCAGGTCGACAGCGAAGGGTACATCTTCATCCCCTACGCAGGCCGCCTGCGGGCCTCGGGCAACACACCCGAACAACTGCGCACCACGATCGCCGACAAACTGCGCGAGCAGACCCCCGACCCTCAGGTGCAGATCCGCCGCGTGGCCGGCGATGGTTCGACCGTATCGTTGACCGGGACCATCGGCGCCCCGGGCATCTATACGATCGAGCGTCCCACCCGAACCCTGTCGACGATGTTGGCGCGCGCCGGCGGCGTAGCGGTTGCCCCGGACATCGCGCTGGTCACCGTGATCCGCGGCAACCAGAGGGGGACGATCTGGTACAATGATCTTTTCCAGAACCCCGAAATGGACATCGCCCTGCGCGGCGGCGACAGGATTCTGGTCGAGCAGGACACGAGATCCTACATCGCGCTGGGGGCCACCGGGGGGCAGTCGCGCGTCGCTTTCGACAGTCAGGACCTCTCGGCGCTCGAGGCTCTGGCCCAGGTGGGCGGGCTGCAGTCGCTCTCGTCCGACCCGACCGGCATCTTCGTTCTGCGCAACGAGCGCGAGGACATCGCCCGCAAGATCGTGGGCCGCACGGACCTGAAGGGCGAGCAGCGCATGATATACCTTTTGAACCTGACGGCGCCCAACGGGCTGTTCGTGGCGCGAGATTTCGTGATCCGCGACGATGACACGATCTATGTCACCGAAGCGCCCTATGCCCAGTGGACCAAGTCGATCTCATTGATCGCAGGCGGCCTGACGCCGGTTGCGAACGTGGCCACGCTGACCGGCAATTGATCCGTGCAACCGGTGGCCGATACATCTGATTCCGGCAACCTGGCGCGTCTGCTTGTCTACAATGGCGGGTTTCTGACCCAGCGGCGCATCCGCCGCATTCTGGCCCTGTCAGGCCACAAGGTCGCGCTGGGACTGCCGCGCGCGGGCGACCGGATCGGCGTCTGGGGGCAAAGCCCAACTGCCCATCGCGGGGAACGCGTTGCGGCCCGGTACGACGCCCCGCTGCTGCGCGTCGAAGACGCCTTTCTGCGCTCATTGCACCCCGGCCGCGGAAAAGAGCCGCCGCTTGGCCTGCTGCTTGACGCCTCGGGTGTGCATTTCGACGCCGACCGCCCTTCGGATCTCGAGACCCTGCTGGCCACGCATCCGCTGGACGACACCGCCCTTCTGGACAGGGCGCGCGGCGCGATGCTGCGGATGGCTGAATTGCGGCTGACCAAATATTCCGCATACGACCCCGAGGCAGAACTGCCCGAACCCGGCTATGTGCTGGTGGTCGATCAGACCCAGGGCGACGCCGCCGTCACCGCCAGCGGCGGCGACCTGGCCCGCTTTCGCGAGATGCTGGTGATCGCGCAAGAGGAAAACCCCGGCGCCCGTATCATCGTCAAAACTCATCCCGAGACCACGTTGGGATACCGCCCCGGACATTTCGGGCCGCAGGATGAAACCGACCGCATCCGCCTGCTGCGCGACCGGGTCAACATCTGGGACCTGCTGGAAGGCGCGATCGGGGTCTATACGCTGTCGTCGCAACTGGGATTCGAGGCCATTTTGGCCGGACACAAGCCGCGTGTGTTCGGACGGCCATTCTATGCCGGTTGGGGGTTGACCCGCGACGACACCGAAATGCCGCGCCGGCAGCGCAACCTGACCCGCGCGCAGTTGTTCGCGGCCGCGATGATCCTCTACCCCAAATGGTATGATCCATTCCGGGACCGGCTGTGCGAAATCGAGACCGTTCTGGACACGCTCGAGGCGCGCATGCGGGCCTGGCACGAAGACCGGCGGGGCTGGACGGCATCGGGGATGCGGCTGTGGAAACGCCAGCATCTACAGCGCGGCTTTGGAAGCTATCGCAAAATGCGTTTCACCGCTGCGCGCCCCGCCAGCCCAACCCGACCGCACATGGTTTGGGCCAACCATGACCGCGACTCCGAGGGCGTCTTCCGCATCGAAGACGGCTTCTTGCGGTCGCGCGGGTTGGGGGCCCAGTTGGTGCCGCCGCTGTCGCTGGTGGCCGATGATCTGGGCATCTACTACGACCCGACCCGACCCAGCCGGCTCGAGGACTGGGTCGCGCGGCGCGAGACCCTGCGCCCCGATCAGGAACGCCGTGCCCGTCATCTGGTGCAACGCCTGACCCGAGCCGGCCTGAGCAAATACAATATCGGCGGCCCCTGCCCCGATCTGCCGGTCGGGCATCGCATTCTTGTCCCCGGACAGGTCGAGGATGACGCCTCGGTTCTGTTGGGAACCAGCACGGTGCGCACCAACCTGGACCTGCTGCACGCGGCCCGAAAGGCGAACCCGAATGCGGTTGTGATCTACAAACCCCACCCGGATGTCGAAGCCGGGCTGCGCGAAGGCCAGGTCGATGCCGATGGGCTGGCCGACATGGTTCTGACCGGCGTCGACCCAGCCCAGGTTCTGCCGCAGGTGCAGGAGATCTGGACCATGACGTCGGCGCTGGGGTTCGAGGCCCTGTTGCGTGGCGTCAAGGTCACGACGCTGGGGGCACCGTTCTATGCGGGCTGGGGTCTGACCACCGATTTGGGCGCGGTGCCCGCCCGTCGCGGCGCGCGGCCGTCGCTGCTGGGCCTCGTGCATGCGGCTTTGATTGATTACCCGCGGTATTTCGACCCGATCACCGGTGCCCCCTGCCCGGTCGAGGTTGCGGTCGACCGCCTCGCCCAGGGCGAACCCACGCCATCGGGCGCGGGAAACCGGCTGCTGTCCAAGCTTCAGGGCGCGTTGGCCACGCATGCGCATCTGTGGCGCTGAACCGACCCTAACGCGCGGAGCGGCGCCAGACTTGCAAGACATCGCCGCCCACCGGGCGCGCTTCTGCCAGTTCGAACCCGGGTGCCTCGGACAGGTCTTCAAGCCCCAGTGCCCCGATGGCAGGCAGACCTTCGGCGCCAATCGCCAGACCGGCGGTAAAGCCGACCAATTCATCAACAAGGTCGTCGGCCAGAAGCGACGCTGCCAAGGCCGAGCCGCCTTCGCAGAACACCCTTGTCAGACCCTGCCGGCCCAATTGCTGCAGCAGATCCACGGCATCGATGTGGTGCCCCCGGACCGCACAGGGGATCAGCGTGGCCCCCAATCCCCGCCAGGCGCGGGCGCGTTCCGAGTCCGGCGACGGACCATGGCACAGCCAGACGGGTATCTGTGAAGCGGTGCGTGCCAAGTGCCCCAGCAGCGGGATATCCAGATGGCGTGACACCACAATGCGCACCGGCTGATGCCCAACCCCCAGGTCGCGCACGGTCAGAGACGGATCATCGGCCCGAGCCGTTCCCGCACCGACCATCACCGCGTCGTGTCGCGCGCGCATGGCGTGCACGGCCCGCCGGGATTCGGGGCCGGTTATCCACTTGCTCTGCCCCGAGGCGGTTGCGATACGACCATCGAAACTGCTGGCCAGTTTCAGCGTGACGAAGGGGCGCCCCTGTTCGGTCTTCATGAAGAACCCGGCGTGATCCAAGGCGGCCTGATCGGCCATGACACCGGTCGTTACCTCGACCCCGGCGGCCCGGAGCATTTCAAAACCCTGCCCGGCAACGCGCGGATCGCTGTCCTCGATCGCTGAAACAACACGCGCAACACCGGCATCAATCAAAGCCTGCGCACACGGAGGCGTTTTGCCATGGTGCGCACAGGGTTCAAGCGAAACGTAGGCCGTACTTCCGCGGGCGCGTTCACCGGCCTGGGCCAGTGCCTCAGCTTCGGCATGCGGACGCCCGCCCGGCTGGGTCCAACCCCGCCCGACGATCCGGCCATCCTTGACGATGACGCAGCCCACAGCCGGGTTGGGCCAGCACATTCCTTGTCCGCGCCGCCCCAGGGACAGGGCCAGCGTCATGTATCGCTTGTCAGTGTCGGTCACTCGTCCGTCGATGGCTGCGGCGGGCGCAGTTCGTGGACGAACTCCTCGAAATCATCGGCCGCCTGGAAATTCTTGTACACGCTTGCAAAGCGAACATAGGCGACGGTGTCGATCCGCGCCAGAGCTTCCATGACGATCTCGCCGATCTTGCTGGACGGAATGTCAGTCTCGCCCATGCTTTCCAGCCGGCGCACGATGCCCGAAATCATCTGGTCAATCCGGTCGGGGTCGATCGGGCGTTTCTGCATCGAGATGCGGATCGAACGCTCAAGTTTGTCGCGATCGAAGTCTTCCCGCTTGCCGTTGGATTTGATCACCACCAGATCGCGCAGTTGAACACGCTCGTAAGTGGTGAAACGGCCCCCGCATGCGGGGCAGAACCGGCGCCTGCGGATGGCCACATGATCTTCTGCCGGGCGTGAATCCTTGACCTGAGTATCTATGTTTCCGCAAAACGGGCAGCGCATCCGCCGTCTCCTCGTCCCTTGTTCCGCCTCTTTTTGTCAGCGCTGGGGCCGACTTATCCACAACTATAGGCCAGCCGCTAGGATTTGGGTAGTCGGAAATTTCCACCGCTAGATAATGGGTCAGGCGAAATGCGCGGCCACCTTCCGCAGGTGGGGCGCCGTGCGGTGTTCAAACAGGTAGATCCCCTGCCAAGTCCCCAGCACGGGGTGACCGCCGCGAACGGGGATGGATAGCGATACCGGCATCATCGCGGCCTTGATATGCGCCGGCATGTCATCCGGCCCCTCATAGGTGTGCTTGAGATAGGACATGGACGGGTGGTCGGAAGGCGGCACGAGCCGCGAGAAGAACGCCCCGAGATCCGTCTGGACCTCGGGGTCGGCGTTTTCCTGAATCAGCAACGAACAGGAGGTGTGCCGCACGAAGAGCGTCAGCAGTCCGTCGGCCTCGGTTGCGGACAGCCAGCCCCGGATACGGTCCGTGAACTCGTACAAGCCCTGACCACGGGTCTGAACGGCAAACTCTACCTGCATCGGCCCGGCACCTACCGCTGAAACGGGCGCACGTTGCACCGGGCATTCGCGCCTTGAACCGACATGCCGTAGCCGGGTTGAAACCCCGAGGTGATGAAACTGTTCTGCTGGGGCACGCCACCGGGCGGCGGGTTGAGCGAGAATTGAACCGCGGTTCTGCGACCGGTCGTGACGCTGGGCCCATAGCCGCGCAACACATAGATCGGCTGCTGCCAGCCGGCGCCCAGCTCGCGGCGGGCGAAGTCGGCAGCTGCACACCAATACCCGTCGACATCCTGACGCGAGCGCGGGATGACCTCGAAATCGGTGCTGTTGATGGGTTCGGTGCGATACCCGTTCGGCGCGGCGAAGGACATCGACGGGACGCCGACCGCTCCGACCGCAAGCCACGCGCAAACCACGATCCGCTTCATGTCTGTTCCTTTTCTCCTGTCATGTCGTACTCAGGCTAGCGCTTGGGCTTGTCCCGGCCAGAACCGATCACGATGTTTTCAGCAATCCTCGCAATCCGTGCGCGCCACTGTCAACCAACGGTGATATCAGGCCAGGGCCTCAATCACCGGGGGTTGTCGCGGAACCGCCCCTCCCCGCGCAGGACGACGGCCAAAAGTACCGCTATCACCCTGGGCACCAGAAGCACGCCTCATCGTACGCGATCGAATTTTTGGGGAAGGAATCCAGCCGACAATCTCGCCTTTTTGCCTTGCCCTTGCGAAAGGGAGTCCCCACGGCCAGTCACCGTATCGCGGTATGTGCTAGGCCAGGCCACAAGATAATGCGTGTGCCGGGGAGCCTCGGACGGTGTGGTGCGTCTCGTCTCCGGGCTCGTCCCACTCCCCAATGGGAACCGACCCGGCACGAACGGGTATCTAAACCTGTGCTTCGCACTCGGCATTGGATCGGGTGCCAGAGTCATTCGAACTCGGGCCAAACAGTGCCTTCTGCACAATGTCAGACCCCGGCACGACCGTCCCGGTTGTTCAAGAACGAGGTTTGCGCGCATACTCCGACGAACTGCGCTGGCTTGGACGGGTCCCATGGATGTCGAAATCACAAGGCTTAAGCTTTTGGCCGCCGAATTGGAACGCGCGGCGGAAAACCCGGAGCTGGTCGCCCGGGTATTTGACCGCGCCGACCTGACCCCGGCCCAACTCTCGGCGGCCGAAGCCCGGATCAGCGCACAAACCGAGGCCAGCTTCATCCGGCACGCCTGTGATGTGCTGGGCGACATCACCTTTGCAGCCAAGGCCGGATTGCGGGTCACTTCGGCGTCCAGCCTCGCGGCCTATATCAGCAAATATTCGCGCGACCTGAAGCAGGTGATGGAAAACACCATTCGTTTTCACCGCTTCATCGACCCGACCCTTGGTTTCAGCATGGACCTGTCCGGCAACGCTGCCACGCTGGGGCTGCATTGGAAAGATGCGCGTTTCGCCCGGTATCACCGCCGGACCGAGTTTCTGATGTTCGCCGCCATCGCCCGAATGCGCACGCTGACGGGAGTGCACCTCAACCCGATCGAGATCCGGTTCCAGCACCAGGTCGGGCGGCATGAGGCACGCTTTTCAAGGCTTGCCGGTTTTCCCGTCCGCTTCGGCATGGAGCAGATGGAGATCCTGCTTCCGCTGACGGCGCTGAACCTGCCCATCCCCACTTACGATCCCCGCCTTCGAGAACATCTTCTGGCCTATGGCGAACGGCTGCTGGCCGAAAACGGACAAGAGCGGCAAACCCTGCGCAGCCGGGTCGAGGGGGTGATCACGCAATCCCTCCCGGGCAGGATCATACGCGCCGAAGACGCCGCTCAAACGCTGGCCATGAGCCCGCGTACCTTTGCCCGTCGTCTTGGAGCCGAAGGCACCAGTTTTCGCCAGATCGTCGATGACCTGCGCTGTGATCTGGCCCAGACCCTGCTGCGAAACGAGATGACCCTGGCCCAGGTCGCCTATGCGCTTGGCTACGCCGATCAGTCGGCGTTTTCGACGGCTTTCAAACGATGGACCGGGCACCCGCCCAGCACCTTGAAGGCCCGGGTGGACCATCCAATCCAACCGTGAAGGGTGGCCGAGGGTCATCGGCGTCACCACCTCGCCCCGGCCCGTCCCATGAGTGGACATTGACCATATGGAGCGCGTGACGGCCAACCGCATGCGCGGTTATGCCAAGTTGATTACATGTTTGGACAGTGTGACCCTGTCTGCCCCGCAACGAAAAAAAGGCGCCTCGATCGAGGCGCCTTTGAGATCACTGATCCAGGAAAGACCGCAATTTGCGGCTGCGGCTGGGGTGTTTCAGCTTGCGCAGCGCCTTGGCTTCGATCTGCCGGATCCGTTCGCGGGTCACGCTGAACTGCTGGCCGACCTCTTCCAGCGTGTGGTCGGTGTTCATGCCGATGCCGAACCGCATCCGCAGAACGCGTTCCTCGCGCGGGGTCAGCGAAGCTAGAACCCGGGTCGTGGTTTCCTTGAGGTTTTCCTGAATGGCGCTGTCCAGCGGCAGCACGGCATTCTTGTCCTCGATGAAATCGCCCAGCTGGCTGTCTTCCTCGTCGCCGATCGGGGTTTCCAGAGAAATCGGCTCCTTGGCGATCTTCATCACCTTGCGAACCTTCTCCAGCGGCATCTGCAGCTTTTCGGCCAGTTCCTCGGGCGTCGGCTCGCGGCCGATCTCGTGCAGCATCTGGCGGCCGGTCCGCACCAGCTTGTTGATCGTCTCGATCATGTGCACCGGGATACGGATGGTGCGCGCCTGATCCGCGATCGAGCGCGTGATCGCCTGACGGATCCACCAGGTCGCGTAGGTCGAGAACTTGTAGCCCCGGCGATACTCGAACTTGTCGACGGCCTTCATCAGACCGATGTTGCCTTCCTGAATGAGATCAAGGAATTGCAGGCCGCGGTTCGTGTATTTCTTGGCGATCGAGATCACAAGGCGAAGGTTGGCTTCGACCATTTCCTTCTTGGCCTGACGTGCCTCTTTCTCGCCCTTCTGAACCTGCTGGACGATACGGCGGAACTCGCTGATGTCCAGACCGACATACTGACCGATCTGCGCCATGTCGTTGCGCAGCTCCTCGACCTTGTCCGACGAGCGTTCGATGAACATCTGCCAGCCACGTCCCGGCTTTTGGGCCATGTCGGAAAGCCAGTTGGGATCAAGTTCACGACCACGGTATTCGTCGATGAACTCGCGCCGGTTGATGCGGGCCTGATCGGCCAGCTTGACCATGGCGCTGTCCAGCGACATGATCCGCTTGTTGATACCGTACAACTGGTCGATCAGGGCCTCGATCCGGTTGTTGTGCAGGTGCAGCCCGTTCACCAGTTCGACGATTTCCGAGCGCAACTTCTGATAGGTCGCCTCGTCCTCCGCGCTGAACGAGCCATCTTCGTTCAGCGTGGCCGAGATCCGACTGTCCTGCATCTCGGACAGCATCGCGAAGTCGGTCGAAATACGTTCGAGCGTCGTCAGGACCTGATCCTTGAGCGCGGCCTCCATCGCCGCCAGCGACATGTTCGCCTGATCTTCCTCGTCGTCGTCATCGTCCGAAGCGATCGGGTTTCCGTCGGCATCCAGTTCGGGGCCGGTGTCCTTAGCGGGTTTCGACGCCTGAACCTTCGACGTATCGACGACGGGCTCCTCAACGTCTCCGTCCTCGTCCAATTGGTTGCCGAAGGTGGCCTCCAAGTCGATCACGTCGCGCAGCAGGATGTCCTCTGACAGCAGTTCGTCATGCCAGATCGAGATCGCCTGGAAGGTCAGCGGGCTTTCGCAAAGCCCGGCGATCATGGTATTGCGTCCGGCCTCGATCCGCTTGGCGATGGCAATCTCGCCCTCGCGGCTCAGCAACTCGACGCTGCCCATCTCGCGCAGATACATGCGCACCGGGTCGTCGGTGCGGTCCAGCTTTTCGGTCTGCGACCCCGCCAGCGCAACCTCGCGGTTGCTGTCAGTCGTGACCAGATCGGTCGAGCCCTTCTGCTCTTCCTCCTCGGCCTCTTCGTCTTCGATGATGTTGATGCCCATCTCGGACAGCATCGACATCACGTCCTCGATCTGTTCCGAACTGACCTGATCCGGCGGCAGGACCTGGTTGAGCTGGTCGTAGGTGATATAGCCTTTCTCGCGGGCCTCGGCGATCATCTTCTTGACCTGGGCCTGGCTCATGTCCAGCGAGATTTCCTGTTCCTGGTCGTCGGACTTCCGTTCCTCGTTGGTATCCTTGGCGGCCATTCAGTGCTCCTGCAGGGATGGGTGATTCGATGGAACCGAATCATTAGCGCGTAGAAGTGATTCGGCCACCCGTTTACCCGTTTTTCTTTTCCAGTGCTTTATGAAAACACCACCTCAGCGGCGTTTCCGCTCGAACTTGATGCCCGACATGATCGCCTGAAACGCGTCCTTCTCATCGCGATTGATTCGCGCCCCGTTCTCAGCAATGTCGAATACGGCCCTGTCCTCGTTCTGGCTGCGACTTGCGCGGTTTCGCTCTTCGGCGGCTTGCGCCAACCGGAACGTCAATGCCTCGTCCGTTACGTCAGACAGTTCCTCCTCGGCCTCGGCAATCTCGGCATCCAGCCCCCGGAGCGCTTTGATTTTTGCGAGTTCCTCGGCCAGTGTCATCTGTGCCTTTTCGACGTCGCCCGGTTTGTGCACACAGGGGATCACTGCGACATGGCGAAGGCCCAGCAGGTTTTCAAGAGGGCCGGCCCCCAAAGTTTCGACAATGTGGTCCTTTAGGTTGTCCGGGTCGTCGATCGCGTGGCGCAGAACGGCATCGCGCAGAGCGGCCAGTTCGGGGTCGAGGCACTCCATCTCCTCCAGCTGGGTCTCGAACTGGATCACGACCTGAGGGTTCAGGATCGCAATCGCCAGGATCGCCGCTTCACGCAGGCGGATTTCAGCGTTTTCCGTGGACGCCAGAAACGACGATCGCGCGCTTGGCGTCGGCGCTCGCCGCTCGGGCTGCCATTTCCCGCGCGGCTGCCAAGTGCGGGGGCCGGACTGCCGCTGCGGGCGGAAAAGCTGCCAGCGCAGGTCCTTGATCTCCTGCCCGTAATGGGCGCGGATCGATGGGTCGCGGATCAGCTGGATCTTTTCGCGCAGCGCCTTGTCCAGGGCCGCCTTGCGCTCGGGGCTATCGAACACCTTGCCCTCGGTTTCGCGCCGCCACAGAAGCCTGACCATCGGTATGGCCGCGTCCAGCACCGCCTGAACCGCTGCCGGGCCTTCGGCGCGCAGCAGATCGTCGGGGTCCTTGCCCTCGGGCATCAGGGCGAACCGCAGAGACTTGCCGGCCACCAACAATGGCAACGCCAGGTCGATGGCCCGCATCGCCGCGCGCAGACCGGCCGTGTCGCCATCCAGCGCGATGATCGGCTCGTCGGCGATGCGCCACAGCATGTGCAACTGATGTTCTGTTATCGCGGTGCCCAGCGGCGCGACGGCGGCGCCGAAACCTGCCTCGGACAGGGCGATCACATCCATATAGCCCTCAGCCACGATCAGCGGTTGCCCCTTGCCCGCAGCCTGACGGGCCGGTCCGTGGTTGTAGAGGCTTCGCCCCTTGTCGAACAGCGCGGTTTCGGGCGAATTCAGATATTTGGCGTTATCATTGGGATCCATCGCCCGCCCACCGAACGCGATGCAACGGCCGCGCGGGTCGCGGATCGGGAACATGATGCGGTTGCGGAACGTGTCATAGGGCTTTTTGCCCTTGGTCGACGGTTTAGCCAGACCGGCGCCCAAGATCAGGTCCTCGGCCACGTTTTTGCCGCGCAGGTGGTCCCACAACGCCTGCCAGCCGTCGGGCGCAAACCCAATTTCCCAGCGGTCCAACGCCTGAGTGTCCAAACCGCGGCGGTCTAGATAGGCGCGCGCCTCGGCCCCTGCCCCGGTCTTGAGTTGCAGGCGGAAGAACTGCACCGCCTGCTCCATGACATCGGCCAACTGCGCCCGATGGTCCTGCTTTTCCTGCGCTTTGGGGTCGCGCGCGGGCATCGGCAATCCGGCCTCGCGAGCCAGGATTTCGACAGCTTCCATGAACGAGACATTCTCGGTGTCTTTCACGAAGCTGATCGCGTCGCCCTTGGCGTGACACCCGAAGCAGTAATAGAACCCTTTCTGGTCATCCACATGGAACGAGGCCGTCTTTTCGTGATGGAACGGGCATGGCGCCCACATGTCGCCCTTGCCCGGATTGGACTTGCGATTGTCCCACATGACCTTGCGCCCAACGACCTGAGACAGGCTCAGACGGGTGCGCAGCTCATCCAGAAATCCAGGGGGCAATGACATGTGTCATACATGGCAGAAACGGGACCGCCCGCCAAGGGCGCGGCAGGCCTTTGTCCACAGCCAATTGGCGGCCCTGTGGATTATTGCTGCAGGCACAGCTCCATCCAGGCGGCGCCGAGGTCTTTTTTGCGGATATCGCGCATCTTCTGCTCATAAACCCACGGGGTGATCAACGGGATCGCGGCGTTGTAATTCTCGGGCCATGTTGGGCCGGCCTCGGCCACCGCCTGCGGGACGTCCCGTTCCTTCACGCGATCCAGCCGCGCCTTCTGGATCGCGGTCACGACCTCGGCCTGGTATTTGCAGCTTTGTTCCTTGGTTTCAGCGGCAGCCAGCGGCGTGGCCAGCAGGGCGGCGGCAAGTGCGATGCGCAGCATTGGGTCCTCTTGGAATCGTTACCTGTGTTCAGTCTAGCGGCGCGCGGCGACGCCTACCATGGCCCTTTTCAGATCATGCACCAATGATGCGGCCATCGACTGGAACACCATGATCTGAAAGGCTTTCTCACCGATCCGGGTAATCGAGGCGTTCATGTGAAACAGCAGCGTCCGCGCCGTATGCCCGCGTTTGAAGTGCTGCGGGCGCAGATCGACGGGCACCAAACGGGCCAAAACATCCTCGGCACCGTCGCCCTCAAGCCGCACCACGGCCCAGGCATCGGACTGGTCGACGACCGCGGCGTGGGCGGACAGCGAAGGGTCCGGTGCGGGGCCGATCAGCATGGCCTGACCCGGGCCGAACCAGATGGCCCGCGCGCCTTCTTTCCCAGTGGCGCGGTTCGGGGCCGGCAGGGCCATGCCATGCGCCGCCTTCATCGCGTCGGACAGTGCTTTGGTCTGCCCTTGAAAGGCCGAAACCGCATGTATCGCGCTCGGGTCGACCTCGGTGACCAAGACCGTTCCAATGGTCAGCGGCAGCAGCCCGTCACACGGGGTCTGAGCAATCAGCTTATCCACGCACACGCTCTCCCTCTGGATCAAAGAACACCGGGTCCGTCACCTCACACAGCGTGGTCACGCCGCGCAGGTGATCGACCATCTTGACGATCTCGCCATGACGGTCGGGGCCATCGGCCAGAAACGCCAGCCCCAGCATGCTGCCCAGCGTTGGCGAATAGCAGACCGAGGTCACATAGCCCTGATCGTTGGTGCGTACCGGCGCGTCCTCTTCGTTGTACAGATGCGCACCTGCCAGCAACTGGCGGCTCTCCCCGATGGGTTTGAGCCCGACCAACCGCTCGCGCCCCGGCGCCTCAAGCCCTGGGCGTTCGGACATAGTCTTGCCGATGCAGTCCTTTTTCCGCGACACCATCCGGCCCATCCCGATGTCATAGGCCGTTGTTCGCCCGTGGACTTCGGCATGGGTGATGAACCCCTTCTCGATCCGCAGGACGTTAAGCGCCTCCATCCCATACAGGCCGCCACCCAGCGCCTCGGCCCGTTGGGTCAGAATGTCGAACAGGCTGGCTCCATACCGCGCAGGCACGGCAATCTCATAGGCGTGTTCGCCCGAGAACGAGATCCTGAACAGACGCCCCGGCACCCCCAGAACCGAAACCGGACCGCAGGCCATGAACGGCCATTCAGCATCATCCAGTGGGGTGTCCAGCACGCCGTTCAGCACCTCGCGCGATTTGGGGCCGGCCACGGCGAATTGCGCCCATTGTTCCGTCACTGAAACCAGCGACACGTCCCAATCGGGCCGCAGACCCTGACGCACGAATTCCAGATGTTTCATCACGTCACCGGCGGCGGCGGTCGTGGTGGTCATCAGGAAATGACTATCACCCAACCGCGCGGTGGTGCCGTCATCCATGACGAACCCATCCTCACGCAGCATCAGCCCATAGCGCACGCGCCCGACCTTCAGCGTCGAAAACGTGTTGGTATAGACGAAATCCAGAAACTGCGCGGCGTCGCGCCCCTGAATGTCGATCTTGCCCAGGGTCGACACATCGCACACGCCGACCGCCGTGCGCACCATCTGCACCTCGCGGTCGCAGGACTGGCGCCACGTGGTCTCGCCCGGCTGCGGGAAATAACTAGGCCTGTACCATAGCCCGGCCTCGACCATCGGTGCCCCGCGCGCCACCGACGCCTTGTGCGAGGTGGTGAACCGCTGCGGTTTGAAACCCGCCCCCTCGGACCCCGCGCCCAGCGCAGCGATGGCAATCGGCGTGTAAGGCGGGCGAAAGGTGGTGGTTCCGGTTTCGGCAATCCCGCGCCCGGTGGCATCCGCCAGCACGGCCAGCGCCGCGACATTCGAGTTCTTGCCCTGATCGGTGGCCATGCCCTGCGTGGTATAGCGCTTCATGTGCTCGACCGAGCGGAAATTCTCGGTCGCGGCCTGTTTGACATCCTTGACGGTCACGTCGTTCTGGAAATCCAGCCACGCGCGCCCCTTGCCCGGTACCGCCCACAGCTGCGCGATTTCATAGGGCTGGTCCTCGGCCTGCGGCGGCTCGGGCTTGGGCGCCTTGAGGCCCAGATCACCCAGCGCCTCGGTCGCAGCCGAAATGCCCTCGCGCAGACAGGCAGCGGTGGAAAACGCGCCGTTGCAGGCCCCGGCCGTGCGCATCCCGGGCACGGCGCCCGGCGTGGGCACGAAGGCGGCAATGTCACGCCGCCAGGTCGGTCGACCGTTCATGTGGCAGGTCAGGTGGACCGAGGGGTTCCATCCGCCGGTCATCGCCAGACAATCGGTCTGAATGCGCTCTTCTCCGCTGGCGCGGCGCACGGTGATCGACTCCAGCCCCTTGCGCCCTGAACTGCCACAGACCTGCGCCCCGCGCAGCACCGGATAATCGGATGTCACCGGCCCGTCATGGCGGCTGTCGATCACGGCGGCAACGTGGACCCCAGCCGCCAACAGGTCGCGGGCCGTTCGGTGGATGTCATCGGTGTTGCCGAAGATCGTGACACTCCGGCCGGCCGCGACGCCCCAGCGGTTCAGATAGGCCCGCACGGCCCCGGCGGTCATGATGCCGGGCCGGTCATTGTTTCGAAACGCCACCGGGCGTTCCAGCGCCCCGGCCGCCAGAACCGAGCGGCGGGCGGCGATCCTCCAATATGTTTCCAGCGGCGCACCGGCGGGACGGTCGCCCGTATGGTGCAAGACCCGTTCGAGCGCGGCAAAGGTGCCCTGGTCGTAGGCCCCGGCAATCGTCGTGCGGGTCATCAGCCGCACATTCTCCATCGCCCGCAGCTCGGCCAGAACCTCGTCTACCCAAACGTGACCCGGCTTGCCATCCACCTCGAGCGTCTCGGCCAGCAGACGCCCGCCCATCTGGTTGCTTTCGTCGGCCAGAATGACATCCGCCCCGGCTCGGCCGGCCGTCAAGGCGGCCATCAAACCCGCGGGGCCAGCCCCGATCACTAGCAGATCGCAGAAGGCATAGGCACTTTCATACGTGTCGGCATTGGCCTGCCCGGACAGCGCGCCCAACCCCGCGGCGCGGCGGATCATCGGTTCGTACAGCTTCTCCCAAAAGCTGCGGGGCCACATAAAAGTCTTGTAGTAGAAGCCCGCCCCCAGAAAGGGCGCGGCCAGATCGTTCACCGCCATCACGTCGAAGCTCAGACTGGGCCAGCGGTTCTGGCTGCGCGCCTCGAGGCTCGGATAGATCTCTTGCATCGTGGCCCGCACATTCGGGTCCTGCGCGGGACCTCGGCCGATGGTGACCAGCGCGTTCGGCTCTTCGCTGCCAGCAGTCAGAACGCCGCGCGGGCGATGATACTTGAACGACCGCCCCATCAGGCGCACGCCATTGGCCAGCAGCGCCGAGGCCAGTGTGTCGCCCTCAAAGCCCTGATACCGGATTCCGTCAAAGGAAAACTCAACCGGTGTGCCGCGGTCGATCAGCCCCCTTCCAGCGACCCTCATCGTTTGCCCCCGGACGCAGGCTCGGTCGCCGATATTTCGTGGGTCAGCGTGTTTCGGGTCACGACGATCCATGCGCCGCAGCCGCCCTCGTGATACCACAGATCCCGCGTCTCGCCCGCCGGGTTGTCGCGCAGATAGACGAAATCGTCCCAGGCGTCAGGCCCGGCATCCGGGGCGGGCCGGTCCAGGTCGACGGCGGCCCCGCGATAGTAGAACTCGCGGCGGTCGCGCTCGCCGCAATACGGACAGGTGATCCTCATGGCCGCGCCTCCTGGCTTTCACAAGTATTCGAACGAAACATCCCGGCCCGCCCCTAATGCAGATTGTGCTGAGAGCCCTTGCCCTCTTCATCGATGATCCCGCGCCCGGTGCGGAAACGATCCAGCCGGAACCCTGTCGCGTTCTCGTGGTACCGGTCGGTGGCCATGAGGTGGGCAAACACGTTGCCCGAGCCCGGAACCGCCTTGAACCCGCCGTAGTTCCAGCCGCAGTTCAGATACAGCCCGTCGATAGGGGTGCGGTCGATGATCGGCGACCCGTCCGGCGACATGTCCATGATCCCGCCCCAGGACCGCAGCACCCGGGCCTTGCCGATCATCGGCATCAGCGCCACGCCGGCCTCCATCACGCTTTCGACCGTGGGCAGATTGCCCCGCGCCGCGTAGGAGGCATAGAAATCCAGGTCGCCGCCGAACACCAGCCCGCCCTTGTCGGATTGGCTGATGTAGAAATGCCCCATCCCGAAAGTCACGACGTGGTCGATGCAGGGCTTTAGCCCCTCGGTCACAAAGGCCTGAAGCACATGGCTTTCGATCGGCAAACGCATCCCGGCCATCGCCGCGACCTGGCTGGACCGGCCCGCAACCACGATCCCCACCTTCTTGGCCCGGATCGCCCCGCGCGTCGTCTGCACCCCGCGCACGGCGCCGTTTTCGATGTCGATGCCCGTGACCTCACAATTCTGGATCAGATCCACCCCGCGCTGGTCCGCCCCGCGGGCATAACCCCAGGCCACGGCATCATGCCGGGCCGTGCCGCCGCGCGGATGGTATAGACCGCCATAGATGGGAAAGCGCAGATCGTCATAGTTCAGATACGGCAGCATCTCGCGCAGTGCATCGCGGTCCAGCAGGATGGCATCGTCGCCCTGGCTGATCATCATGTTGCCCCGCCGCGCGGCCGCGTCCCGCTGCCCGTCCGAATGGAACAGGTTGATGATGCCCCGCTGTGAATGCATCACGTTGTAGTTCAGGTCCTCTTCCAACCCCTCCCACAACTTGAGGGAATGCGAATAGAACTCGGAATTTCCTTGCAGAAAATAGTTGGCGCGAACGATCGTCGTGTTGCGCCCCACATTGCCGCCGCCGATATAGCCCTTTTCCAGCACGGCGACATTTGTCAGCCCGTGCTCTTTCGCCAGATAATACGCGGTGCTGAGACCGTGCCCCCCGCCGCCGATGATGACGATGTCGTATTCGGCTTTGGGCTCGGGATCACGCCAATGCGCCGTCCAACCTTTGTTGCCGGTCAGTCCTTCCTTCAGGACGCGTAAGCCGGAAAAGCGCATTCAGATCTCCCTGCGGGTTTGCTGGCATCAAACCAACTTCCAAAAGGAGTAGCAATCCGGGCTCGGGGCTCCGCATCCGTTTTCGACAAGAACTTGTCAACGCGCGACCAAACCGGTCGCAAACGAATTCGCCCTCAGAACCGCAGACGGAAGGCAACACCGACGATCGGAGCGGTATCATAGCCCTGCCGGCTGACCTCTTGCCCCGCTGCATTGTCCAGGCGCAACTCGCCGTCAAACTCGGCACCCGCAAATGCCGACAGCGAAACTCCGGGGTTTGGCGCGTATTCAACCGACAAAACGACCGGAATGCTGCTGTCCTCGCCCACGCCGCCCGGTGCCAACCCGCTTTCGTTCAGCTGAAAGCGGACCCGCTCAGACCGAACGGCAAGCCCCACGCTGACACTTTCCGAAGCCTTGTATTCCAGCGTGACGCCGGGGCCTTGAGTGGCCCCCAGCGCGCGCCCGGTGCTCAGACGCCAGCGCTCGGCAAAGGTCCAGTCGACTAGAAGCGCAGGAAAGACTTCGAGGTCATTGGTTCCAACCTCGGAGAACACGCCAAATGCCGGGCCGATGCGCAGATTGGGGTTCACCGCCCATGAAATGCCGGCGAAGGCACCATAGGTGAAGCCGTCCGAGGCACTGGCGCCGGTCTCGTAATCCCATCTCAACTGGGGCGAGACGATCACCGCAGCCCCGTTGTCCAAAGTGAAGCGCAATGGAACGCTCAGGCGAATGTCGCGGATGTCGTCCCACGGCTGGTTTCCGGGCAACCCGAAATCGTAGGCAAACTGACCGAAACTAGCCAGCAACCCCACAAAGGACCCGTCACCATAGCCGTAAATGCCGCCTGCCCGCAGGAACGCGCGCGATGCGCTGAAATCACCGCCGCCCTCAAGATCGGCGCTGCCCTGATAGACAACCAACCCTTCCACAGTCGGCGTCCAGCCTTGTCGGGGTTGGGCAATGGCAGCAGTCGCAAGCGCCAAGGTCGCGGACCCAATCGCCGCGGCCCAAGCTACAGAACGGGTCATTTGCATGAGATCCTCGGTGGCTTCACTGCATGAACTCCAGCGCAGGATGCGCGGCAACCGGACTTTTTGTCAAAGCCCGATTGCCCAGTTTCCGAGACGTCAAAGGCCTTTGGCGCGATAGCTTTTGGCCACGCGGTCGATGGACACGATGTAGGCCGCGGTGCGCAGGTCCTCGACGTCATTGCGATCGTGCCATACTTCACGCATCGCTTGGTAGGCGATGCGCATCGTGTCATCCAGGCCCGAACGCACCAACTCGAGCTCATCCGCGCCTTTGAGGTATTTGGCCTTGAAGTCCGGAGACATCGACCATGCATCGCCAAGATAGCGGTCCAGCCGTTCCAGCTCCTTCACGATCAGCTCGTGTCGCGCCTCTTCCTGACGGCGCTGCATCCGGCCGAAACGAATGTGACTCAGGTTCTTGACCCATTCGAAATACGAGACCGTCACACCGCCCGCGTTGGCATACATGTCGGGAATGATCACGGTGCCCTTCTTGCGCAGAACTTCGTCGGCCCCGGCGGTCACCGGACCATTCGCTGCCTCGATGATCAGCGGCGCCTTGATGCGCTCGGCATTCGACAGGTTGATCACCCCTTCCAGCGCCGCCGGGATCAGGATGTCGCACTCCTCTTCCAGCACAGCAGTGCCTTCGGCGGTATGCGTCGCATCCGGGTAGCCCTTCACGCCCCCATGTTTGACGATCCATTGATGCACCGCCTCGACGTCGATCCCCTCGGGGTCATACAGAGCACCGTCGCGCTCGATGATGCCCACGATCAACGATCCGTCCTCTTCGCTGAGGAATTTGGCCGCGTGATAGCCTACGTTGCCCAACCCCTGAACGATGACGCGCTTGCCCTCCAGCGACCCCGACAGGCGCGCCTTCTTGACGTCCTCAGGATGGCGGAAGAATTCGCGCAGCGCATATTGGATGCCACGCCCCGTCGCCTCGACCCGGCCCGAGATGCCGCCCGCATTCAGCGGCTTGCCGGTCACGCAGGCCCTCGCGTTGATATCGGTGGTGTTCATCCGCGCGTATTGGTCGGCGATCCAGGCCATCTCGCGCTCGCCGGTGCCCATGTCGGGGGCCGGAACGTTCTGCGAGGGATTGATCAGGTCGCGCTTGGCCAGTTCATAGGCGAAACGGCGGGTGATCTGCTCCAGTTCATGCTCTTCATATTTGCGCGGGTCGATGCGCAAGCCGCCCTTGGACCCGCCGAAAGGCGCTTCGACCAGGGCACACTTGTAGGTCATCAGCGCGGCAAGCGCCTCGACCTCGTCCTGGTTCACGGCCATGGCATAGCGGATACCACCCTTTACCGGCTCCATGTGTTCGGAATGAACCGAGCGATATCCGGTGAAGGTATGGATCTGCCCTCGCAACCGAACCCCGAAACGGACGGTGTAGGTGGCGTTGCACACCCGGATCTTCTCCTCCAGCCCCGGCGGAAGATCCATCAGGGCGGCCGCCCTGTTGAACATCAGATCCACGCTTTCCCGAAAGCTGGGTTCCTTGATGGTCGTCATAAAATCCTCCATGACGGTAGACGACGAAGCAATGGCGTTTTGTCGCACCCTTGGCAGGTGGCTGCAATCACGATCTGCACTTTTTTTCATCAACTTGTGAACGGCAGGTTTGCGCGCGCAGACCTGAGTCGCCGCAGGTTAACCATTTGGTCAAATTGTCAACTTACCGGAAACAAAGCCCCGCCATCACCCGGAATGCGGACGATTCTCATTCAAAAAGAGCGCTCTAGGGGCAAATCCGCCCAATTCTCGCCACGTTCTGTGGGTAATTTTGTACACGAAATTTTTACGCGTCCGCTCTCTGCTCCGCGAGGTATCCAAAATGGCAACGCCGAATAACTATTTCAAAAAGGTCCGTGCCAACAGTGTTTTTTGTCGCGTCCGTCAATTTGCCGCGAACGAAGACGGCACCTTCACTATTTTGGTCGTTTTCCTGTTTCTGGCACTTCTTGCCGCAGCCGGGATCGGCGCGGACTTGATGAATTACGAGCGCGACAGAGCCAACTTGCAGTCGACTCTTGACCGGGCGGTACTTGCTGCCGCCGATCTGGACCAGAAAGAACCTCCCCAAAAGGTGGTCGAAGCCTATCTCGAAAAAGCCGGTCTGCTGGAGCAACTGAAAACAGTAGAGGTTCAGGAGTCATTCGGAACCCGCAAAGTGTCGGCAACGGCAGAAGCAGTGGTGGAAACGAACTTCATGCGCCTCTCCGGTATCAAAACCATGACGGCTCCTGCAGCAAGCGCCGCTGAGGAATCGATCGGTGCCGTCGAAATTTCGCTGGTGCTGGATATTTCTGGATCAATGGGCAATGCTTCGGCCACTGCCGGAAAAACGAAACTGCAGGTTTTGCAGGACGCTGCTGTCGATTTCGTTCGACTTATGCTGGACAGGGAAGACGGTGGTTCGGACGGCATATCGATTTCGATTATTCCTTATGCCACCCAAGTCAACGCTGGAGAGCCGATCCTGAGCAAGTTCACAAATGTAACGCAAGAGCATAGCTACTCTCACTGCGTGAACTTTATTCCCGAGCAATACAGCGATTCAGACCTGCATCGGGATGACACGCTCGAACGGACCGCTCATTTCGATCCATTCACTTATTCCGAGGGCACCATCCGGATGCCGGTGTGCCCGGTTCGTGCCGGCAGCGCGATCACCCCGGTGACCGATAATCTGGTCGCATTGGAGAACCAGATCAAGGCCTTGACCGCTCAGGGGAACACATCAATCGATGTGGGCATGAAATGGGGCACCGCCCTCTTGGACCCCAGTATGCGTGGTATCGTGGCCGATCTTTCCGCAGAAGGTCTGGTGCCAGCCAAGTTTGCCAACCGCCCGACGGATTACGGCGGCGACGTTCTAAAGATTGCGATCGTTATGACCGATGGTCAGAACACGGATCAGTACATGTTGAACCCATCGCTGCGCGAAGGAATGTCGGACGTGTGGTACAACGAAGAAGCAGAAGAATACACGATTTACCATTCTCAGGGCAAACCCAATTACTTCTGGCCACAGCAAGACATGTGGGCTGATCATCCATTTGGCAGCCCCGACCCCGAAACGCCAGCCAATGAAGAGGTCGGGACGGCTGTTCGGTTGAGCTATCCGGAACTGTTCAACCGCGTCTCGCTGGCCTGGAATGCCAAGTACAACTACTATTGGCAGTCCAGCGGCTGGGCCGAATGGTATTCCATGGCATATTCCAAGGTGGAAACATCCGCCAAGAACCAGCACACCAAGCACATTTGCGATGCGGCCAAGGATCAGGGCATCATCGTTTATGGCATCGCTTTCGAAGCGCCCCGCTCCGGATACAGAACGATCAAAAACTGCGCGAGTTCGGACAGCCATGTGTATGACGTCGAAGGGCTGGACCTGGAAAAAGCCTTCGCGTCGATTGCATCCTCGATCAGAAAACTTCGGTTGACCCAATGATTAAGTTGCTCGAGTCCAGAATGCGTCGGTTCCGACGCTCGGAAGATGGCAACGCAACAATCGAGTTCATCTTCATCTTCCCTGCCTTCATGTTCTTCGTGTTGTCGGGTGTAGAACTCGCCTTGCTGACGACGCAGCAGGGCATGCTGGAAAGGGCCGTCGACATAACAGTTAGGGACATTCGTCTTGGAACCGGCAACAACCTGCAACATGACGATATCAAGGACGTCGTTTGTGAGCGTGCCCAGTTTATCAAGAACTGCTCGGAAAACCTTCGTCTGGAGATGATCAAACAAGACCCATTTGAGGTTTTGGCTCTTCCAGAAACGCCAGACTGCACCGACAACTCGGAGCAAGTAAACCCCGTTCGCAACTTTGAAAACGGCCTCGAGAACGAACTGATGATATTGCGGGTCTGCGCGAAAATTGATCCGGTATTCCCCACGTCGGCAATGGGACGAGCGTTGGTGGATGAAACCGGGCAATACGCCTTGACCGCGACGACTGCGTTTGTACAGGAGCCTTCGTAAAATGTGGACTAGTCTAAGGCGCATAGGAACCCGTATCAGCCAGTTCAAGCGAGACGAAAGTGGAATTCTGACCGTCGAAGCGATAATGATCTTTCCGCTTCTGTTTTGGGCGGTAACCGCGACCTATGTCGTGTTTGAGGGATTTCGCCAGAGCGCATCGAATTTGAAAGCCGCATACACGATTGGCGACCTAATCTCGCGAGAAACCCGAACGATCACAGAGACATATGTCGACACGCTTCATGAACTTATGGAAGCGATGGTAAACAATCGATCGGAAATGAGGATGCGCATTTCTCTGATCGTCTATGATGAGGAAGAAAAGCGTCACGAAGTACGTTGGTCCACGGTGCGTGGGTACGATTTTGAATGGACCAACGCCAACATCAAGGAAATAGAAAACAGCCTTCCGCCAATGCCTGATCAGGACACGTTGATCCTCGTGGAAACATCCAACGACTATGTACCGTTTCGCACTCCAGGATGGGGCATCGGAACAGGAATTACATTTGATAACTTCGTGTTTACGCGACCTCGATTCACCAACGAAGTTGCGGGCGCAGTTTAGCCGTCGGATTCGCCCGCCAACAACGCGGACAGCATCTCAGACATGAACTTGGTCTCGGCGGCGGCCGTCATGCCGCCGACACCAACCCGTCGCCCGATGCGCCACCACAGGCCGGGCGCCCAGGCGCGCTCGGCCCTGCTTTTGGTCGTGACCAGAAAACCGTTTGACGGTTTGAACGCAAACACACCGCGGTCCACGCCTTCGATATCCGCCACGTCCAGAATCCTGATGCCGCTGCCCGTGCGCAGCTGCGTGCGCGTCAACTCGAGCCGGTCGGCGGTCGCGTGCCAGACTCGACGCGCCAACCACAGGGCCGTGCCGCCGACGGCGAACAGAAAAACCTGCCACAGCGGCTCAGGCGGCCTGGCCAGGGCGACATAGATCACCAGCACCCCAACCGACAGCAGCATCGCCACCCCCATCCACCGACGTGCCGCCGAGGCCTGCACCGTCGCCAGAATCTCGTCCTGCATTCAAACCTCCATTCGTTTCGTACCCCGTAGCCGAAATTCCGCGACAACAACAGACCATTGACGGATTTGTTGAAACACGCACAGGCGCGGTGAGTTTTCGTTGAATTGACCGCAGCGCGTCGCCGCCCATATTCACAATCACAACCGCAGGAGGCCCTATGTCCCTTAGACCCACCCTCGAAACCCGCAAAGCCGTTCCGACTCTTGAAGGCGCCGGCGTTAAGCTGCACCGCGCATTTGGTTTTCAGGACCCGTCCGAGCTGGATCCGTTCCTTCTGTTCGATGATTTCCGGAACGAGGTCCCTCGGGACTATCTGGCTGGGTTTCCCTGGCACCCCCATCGCGGAATCGAGACGATCACCTATGTGCTGTCCGGTACGGTCGAACACAAGGATTCGCTGGGCAACACCGGGACCCTCGGCGCTGGCGACGTGCAATGGATGACCGCCGGATCGGGAATCCTACATCAAGAGATGCCCAAGGGGAACGCGTCAGGGCAGATGCATGGGTTTCAGTTGTGGGGCAACCTGCCCTCGGCCCAGAAAATGACTGCGCCCCGGTATCAGGACGTGCAAGGCAAGGACATTCCCGAAATCGTAGATGACGACGGCACCCGGGTTCGGGTCATCGTCGGCACGTTCTGGGGAAGGACCGGCCCGGTGGACGGAATCGCGGCCGACCCGCAATACCTGGATATCTCGGTTCCCGCCGGTGTTCGAAAGACCTTCAAGATCGACACCTACCGCCGCGCCTTTGCCTATGTGTTCGAAGGACAGGCCGCCTTTGCGGACGCCTCCAAGCCCAGAGGGGTCCTGTTGGAGAAAGAAGTCGCCGGGCAGGAAGTGAACATCCGGGACATGTCCGGAAACCGAACCCTTGTGCGCTTTGGAACGGGTGACGAAGTAACCGTCCAGGCGGGACCGGACGGGGTACGGTTCCTACTGATTTCAGGGGCTCCGATCAACGAGCCCGTGGCCTGGCACGGACCGATCGTCATGAACACCCGCGCCGAGCTTGAACAGGCCTTTCGCGAGTTGCGCAACGGCACCTTCATCCGACCTGCCCATTGACGGCCCAGGCGGAGAGACGGGTCAGGCGGACACGGCCTTGCGCACCATGTCCCAATAGATCTGTTCGACCTGATCCAGCGACAGGCGCCCGCCGGCCCGATACCAGGTCATGACGCCGTTCAGCATCGCAATCACCGCAAGCGTGGCAATCTTGGCATCCTGAAGCGCGAACACCCCCTCGGCCTGTCCGGCGACCAGGATTCCCTGCAGCGCGTCCTCGTAATCGCGCCGCAGGGCTTCGATCTCGGCAAAGTTCTCGGGGGTGAGGTTGCGCAGCTCCATGTAGGCGATGAAAACCTCTTCGGGCCGCTGCATGTGGAACCGGATGTGGAACCCGACGAACTGACGCAGCGCATCAAGCGCGCAATCCTGCGGCGGCAAACCCTTCTGGGCGGCCAGCAACTCCTCCATGTGGTCGCGCATCAACCGGTACAGAAGGCTTTGCTTGTCGGGCGTATAATTGTACAGCGCACCGGCCTGTACGCCGACCTCGGCCGCGATTTGCCGCATGGAAACAGCGGCATATCCATATCGCGCAAACAGATGCAACGCCGCTTTGCGTATGCGCGGGCCTGTGATATCCGAGTGAGAACCTTGTGTGCGTGCCATGATCGGCAGTTTATATGAACAAACGTTCAAATAGAACCCCGCTTGATCCCGGGCGTCGGAAGGTGCATCACGACAGGGTACGCAACTCTACGGGATCCGCGATGAAGCCGCTGCCTGTCCTTTTTCTTGTGGCACTGTCCGCCGGATGCACGGACTTCCCCGAGCTCCGAGGCCGCGAGGCAGCAACCGTCGTGGATGCCCCCTACCCCAAACTGATCCCGCTGGACGAGGCCTTGGGGCCACCGGTTGACGTGGCCAGCGAGGCCGCTGATCTGAGAAAGGATCTGACCGAGCGCAAGAAGTCCCTGCGCAAGCGCGCCAACAGGTTGCAGAACACCCCAATCGACTAAAGGAAGACCGGCCATCGACCGGTGCAGACGGTTGCTGGGACGCTGACCGATTGCACCGCCGGTCCGAACCCGCTAAGGCAGCGAAGAACGGGCGGAATGCCCCGAACAGCCGAAACCCGAGCAGAAAGGAACCCACGGAATGACACAGGCGCTGCGGCTTGGAATTGCTGGCTTGGGAACCGTGGGCGTGGGCGTGGTCAAGATCATCCGGCGCCACGCCGATCTGCTGCAGTCCCGCACCGGCCGACCCATCGAGATCGTGGCCGTTTCAGCGCGTGATTCCACCAAGGACCGCGGCGTCAACCTGTCGGGCTACGCTTGGGAGACCGACCCGGTCGCCTTGGCCCGGCGTGACGACATCGACGTGTTCGTCGAGCTGATGGGCGGTGAGAACGGGCCGGCCAAGGCCTCGGTCGAGGCGGCCCTGACCACCGGCAAGGATGTTGTGACGGCAAACAAGGCGCTTCTGGCGATCCACGGTCAGGCGCTGGCGGAAATGGCCGAGGCTGCCGGCCGCGTGATCCGGTTCGAGGCGGCCGTCGCGGGCGGCATCCCGGTCATCAAATCGCTGACAGAAGGTCTGGCCGGGAACGAGATCACCCGCGTGATGGGCGTAATGAACGGCACCTGCAACTATATTCTGACCCGCATGCAGTCGCAGGGTCTGGGCTACAACGCCCTGTTTGAGGAATGCGCGCAGCTGGGCTACCTCGAGGCCGATCCGAACCTGGACGTGGGCGGCATCGACGCGGCGCACAAGCTGGCGCTGCTGGCGTCGATCGCCTTCGGCACGAAACCCAATTTCGACGGGATCGAGATCGAGGGGATTCAACACATCAGCCTGGACGACATCCATCAGGCAGACGACATGGGCTACCGCATCAAGCTGCTGGGCGTGGCGCAACGCACACCGCGCGGGCTGGAACAGCGGATGCAGCCTTGCCTGGTGCCCAGCGACTCGCCGCTGGGACAGTTGGAAGGCGGCACCAACATGGTGGTGATCGAGGGCGACGCGGTGGAACAGGTCGTTCTGCGCGGCCCCGGCGCGGGCGAAGGCCCCACGGCCAGCGCAGTCATGGGCGATGTCTGCGACCTGGCGCGCGGGCTGCGCATCGCGACCTTCGGGCGTCCGGCCACCACTCTGGTCGATGCCAAACCCGCCATCACCGGCCTGCCCGCCCCGTATTACCTGCGACTGGCTCTGCTGGACAAACCCGGTGCGCTGGCAAAGGTGGCAGCCATTCTGGGCAATGCCGGCGTCTCGATCGACCGGATGCGCCAATACGCCCATGCCGAGGACACCGCCCCGGTTTTGATCGTCACCCACAAGACCACCCGCGCCACCCTGGACATCGCGCTGGAGGAACTGCGCAAGACTGACGTGGTTTCCGGTGAACCGGTCGCGCTGCGCATTGAGCAGGTCTGAACCCTTGCGGCCTGCGCCACGGGCAGGCTATGCCAGTCAACAACGTCCAAGATTGCCAAAGGATACCCACGCATGAGCGCTGCCAAGATCGATTTCAATGACCGCATGTTGTCCCTCGGCCTGGCCCGGGTCGCCGAACAGGCCGCCCTGGCCTCGGCCTCGTTGGTCGGGCGCGGTGACGAGAAGGCAGCCGATCAGGCCGCCGTCAACGCCATGCGCGAACAGCTGAACTTGCTGGACATCGCCGGCGTGGTCGTCATTGGCGAGGGCGAGCGCGACGAGGCGCCGATGCTGTATATCGGCGAAGAGGTCGGCACCGGCAACGGCCCCGGCGTGGACATCGCGCTGGACCCGCTGGAAGGCACTACCCTGACCGCCAAGGACATGCCCAACGCGCTGACCGTCATCGCCATGGGGCCGCGTGGGTCGATGCTGCACGCGCCCGACGTGTACATGGACAAGCTGGCCGTGGGCCCGGGCTATCCGGAAAAGGTTGTGTCGCTTGACATGAGCCCGCG
This sequence comes from Ruegeria sp. BHSB172, assembly GCF_059613165.1. Taxonomy (NCBI): domain Bacteria; kingdom Pseudomonadati; phylum Pseudomonadota; class Alphaproteobacteria; order Rhodobacterales; family Roseobacteraceae; genus Ruegeria; species Ruegeria sp. BHSB172. The sequence continues at coordinate 7,269 of NZ_JBXWRZ010000006.1, read as the reverse complement.
CGAGCGGGTCGAGGCCCTGGCCAAGGCCAAGGGCTGCGAGCCCAGCGACATCACCGTCTGCATTTTGGAACGTCCCCGGCACGAGGCGATGATCGCCGAAGTGCGTGAAACTGGCGCGTCGATCCGGCTTATCACCGATGGGGACGTGGCCGGTGTGATGCACTGCGCCGAGGCAGAGGAAACCGGGATCGACATGTATATGGGCCAAGGCGGCGCCCCCGAAGGCGTTCTGGCGGCCGCGGCGCTGAAATGCATGGGCGGCCAGATCTTCGGCCGGCTGCTGTTCCGGAACGATGACGAACGCGGCCGCGCCGCCAAGGCAGGCATCACCGATCTGGACCGCGTCTATTCGCGTGACGAAATGGTGACGGCCGACGTGATCTTTGCCGCAACCGGCGTGACCGGCGGGTCGCTGCTGCCGCGCATCAAGCGCCAGCCGGGCTGGGTGGAAACCACCACGCTGCTAATGCGGTCGAAAACCGGCTCGGTCCGGCGCATGACCTACCGTACGCCGATCTGGCCGCACCTGAACGGGTGATTGCCCGACCGGCAACGTCAAAACCAACTCACAGGCCGTGCCCGCCCGGGCTCGGCCTTGCCCGTCAGGAGGGATAGGTTGAGCTTTCTGGGTGTCGAGCAATCTCTGACCGGCCGCAGGTGGGTTGGCCCACTGCCCGAGATGGACCGCGCCGCCGAAATGCTGGCACAGCAGACCGACCTGCCCCGCCCGCTGTGCCAGGTGCTGGCCCGCCGCGGCGTGGCCCCAGCCGAGGCCGAGAGCTTTCTGGCGCCCAAGCTGCGCGACCTGCTGCCTGACCCGCGCGAGCTGAAGGACATAGAAACCGCCGCCGCCCGTTTCCTGCAAGCCGTGCGGCACAATCAGCGCATCGCGATCTTTGCCGATTACGACGTGGACGGCGGCAGTTCAGCCGCCCTGCTGATCGTGTGGCTGCGTCAGATGGGGCTGAACGCCACGCTGTACGTTCCCGACCGGATCGACGAGGGCTATGGCCCGAACGCACCCGCGATGGCCCAGCTGGCCGCGACGCATGACCTGATCATCTGCGTCGATTGCGGGACGCTCAGCCATGATGCCATCGCGGCGGCCCAAGGGGCGGACGTGATCGTCCTGGACCACCACCTAGGCGGAGAGACCCTGCCCGACTGCGTGGCCGTCGTGAACCCGAACCGCCAGGACGAAAGCGGAGACCTCGCCTATCTGTGCGCCGCCGCCGTCGTGTTCCTGATGCTGGTTGAGGCCGGCCGGCAGCTGCGCGCGGCGGGCGCCAAGGGCCCTGACCTGATGGCGATGCTGGATCTCGTGGCTCTGGCCACGGTTGCCGATGTTGCGCCTCTGGTCGGGGTCAACCGCGCGTTGGTACAGCAGGGGCTGAAGGTCATGGCGCAGCGCCTGCGGCCCGGCCTTGTGGCTCTGTCCGACGTGGCGCGCATGGATACCGCGCCCAACAGCTATCACCTGGGGTTCCTGCTGGGGCCACGGGTCAACGCCGGGGGGCGCATCGGTCAAGCCGATCTGGGCGCGCGCTTGCTGAGCACCGACTCTATCGTCGAAGCAGAAGCCTTGGCCAAGCGGTTGGACGCGTTGAATACCGAACGGCGCGACATCGAAAACGCCGTGCGCGCCGCCGCGCTGGTCCAGGCCGAAGATCGTGGGCTGGACGCACCGCTGGTCTGGGCAGCGGGCGACGGTTGGCATCCGGGCGTCGTGGGCATCGTGGCCTCGCGCCTGAAAGAGACGGCCAACCGCCCGGCGATCGTGATCGGCTTTGACGGCGACGAGGGCAAAGGGTCGGGCCGCTCGGTTTCGGGTGTCGATCTGGGGGCCGCGATTCACCGGCTGGCGTCCGAAGGGCTGCTGGTCAAGGGAGGCGGGCACAAGATGGCCGCAGGTCTGACCGTGATGCGCGATCAGCTGGAACCCGCCATGGCGCGCCTGAGCGAGTTGCTGGCCAAACAGGGGGCGGGCGAAGGCGGCCCCGCCGACCTGAAACTTGACGGTGTTCTGATGCCTGGCGCCGCCACGGTGGCATTGATCGAGCAGATTGAGCAGGCGGGTCCGTTCGGGGCCGGTGCCTCTGCCCCACGCTTTGCCCTGCCAGACCTGCAGGTGCGCTTTGCCAAACGCGTAGGCGAGACCCATCTGAAGTTGTCCCTGTCCGACGGTATGGGCGCAGGGATCGACGCCATCGCCTTTGGCGCCTTTGATGGCCCGATGGGCGATCGGCTGTCAAATCACGGCGGTGCCCGGTTCCATTTCGCAGGCCGGCTCGAGATTAATACCTGGGGCGGACGGCAGAGCGTTCAGCTGCGCCTGGAAGACGCGGCCGAGGCGAAATGACCCCTTTCGAGCCTGCCGGAACCGGGGCGCAAAAAAGTTTCACATGGCTGCATTTTTCGTCTTGCGGGGGCGGAACGTAATCCGTAAAAGGCCCTCCACAAGCCAGCGTGGCCCGTTCGTCTATCGGTTAGGACGCCAGGTTTTCAACCTGGAAAGAGGGGTTCGATTCCCCTACGGGCTGCCACTTGTGCTTGTGCAAGGCTTGCGTGGCCCGTTCGTCTATCGGTTAGGACGCCAGGTTTTCAACCTGGAAAGAGGGGTTCGATTCCCCTACGGGCTGCCACTCTTACTTTCCACCAAATCCATGGCGTTCCGTCGCTGGTGAACTGTTCACAGCCCGGGTCCGGCTGGGTCTGAGGTTCGGCGTCGACACCTTTCGGGTGGCTGGGCAACACAGCCCGACGCGTCCTCATCGCCCGCGACGCTACGTCGAACCCATTTAATGTCTTATTAATTCAAGATCTTACCTCATATCTCTGAGAGATCGAAACCGGGTGCCGCCTCAATTACTAATTTTTTAGTTTGACAGACTCGCGGAAAATCGCCGATGCTGCCTTTCATCCGGGTCGCACCGGAGAACCATAAATCTTGGGAGGAGAAAGATGCGGAAACATCTTTTGTCCGCAGTGGCGGCGGCTGCCGTCATTGCGGGGCACGGTCCGGTTTGGGCCGACGAAGCCGCAGCCAAACGCTGGATCGACGACGAATTTCAGCCATCCGCCTTGTCAAAAGACGAGCAGATGGCGGAGATGCAGTGGTTCATTAAGGCTGCTGAACCCTTTGCCGGAATGGAAATCAATGTCCTGTCGGAAGGCATCCCGACCCATTCCTATGAATCCGAGGTTCTGACCAAGGCATTCGAGGAAATCACCGGCATCAAGGTCAACCACCAGATCCTGGGTGAAGGCGAGGTCGTCCAGGCCGTTCAAACCCAGATGCAGACCGGTCGGAACCTGTATGACGGCTATGTCAACGACAGCGACCTGATCGGGACGCATTCGCGCCTGCAACTGGCCTATCCCCTCTCGGACATGATGGAAGGCGAATGGGCGGCTACGACCTCTCCAACGCTGGATCTGGACGACTTCATGGGCATCCAGTTCACTACCGGGCCGGACGGCAAGCTGTACCAGCTGCCCGACCAACAATTCGCCAACCTGTACTGGTTCCGCAAGGACTGGTTCGATGATGAAGCCAACAAGGCCGCATTCAAGGAAAAATATGGCTATGATTTGGGCGTTCCGGTCAACTGGTCGGCCTACGAGGATATCGCCGAGTTCTTCACCGAGGACGTCAAGGAAGTCGACGGGGTCGCGATCTATGGCCACATGGATTACGGCAAGCGCGCGCCCGACCTTGGCTGGCGCATGACCGATGCCTGGCTGTCGATGGCTGGCGCCGGCGACAAGGGCGAGCCCAACGGTATACCTGTCGATGAATGGGGCATCCGCATGGAAGCGGGCACCTGCAACCCGGTCGGCGCTTCGGTGTCGCGTGGCGGTGCCGCGAACGGCCCGGCGGCGGTCTATGCGATCCGCAAATGGGACGAATGGCTGCGCAAATACGCGCCTCCGGGTGCGGCGTCCTATGACTTCTACCAGTCGCTGCCCGCTCTGTCGCAAGGCAACGTGGCTCAGCAGATCTTCTGGTACACGGCCTTTACCGCCGACATGGTCAAGCCCAAGTCCGAAGGCAACAACACCGTCGACGACGAGGGCAACCCGCTGTGGCGGATGGCGCCCAGCCCTCATGGTCCCTATTGGGAAGAAGGCCAGAAGGTTGGCTATCAGGACGTGGGATCGTGGACCTTCCTGAAATCCACCCCGTCGGATCGGGCACAGGCCGCGTGGCTGTACGCTCAGTTCGTGACGTCCAAGACCGTCGATGTGAAAAAGTCCCATGTGGGTCTGACTTTCATCCGCGACAGCTCGGTCAATCATGAGTCATTTACCGAACGCGCACCCAAGCTGGGTGGCCTGGTCGAGTTCTACCGCTCGCCCGACCGCGTGGCATGGTCGCCGACCGGCATCAACGTTCCCGACTACCCCAAGCTGGCCCAGATCTGGTGGCAGCAGATCGGCGACGTGAACTCGGGCGCCTTCACCCCGCAAGAGGCGATGGACCGTCTGGCCGAAGAGATGGACATCACCATGGCCCGTATGCAGGCCGCGGATGAAAGCGCTGGCGTTTACGGCGGCTGTGGTCCGCGCCTGAACGAGCCGCGCGACCCCGAATATTGGCTGAGCCAGCCGGGCGCGCCGAAGCCGAAGCTGGAAAACGAGAAGCCGCAAGGCCAGACCGTCAACTATGACGAACTGGTGGCACGCTGGCAGTCCCAGTAAGCCACTACTCCCCGGGGGGCGCCGGTACCGGCGCCCCTTGCCAACCAAGACCAAACAGCGTTGCCACGCGCTGCGGGATCGGAACCCACGGACATGATCGAATTACAAGACGCGACCAAGCGGGTCGGCACCGTTACCCATATCAAACCCACGTCCCTGACGCTGCAGACCGGCCATTTCAACGTGCTTCTGGGCGCGACCGGGTCGGGCAAGACATCTCTGATCAAGATGATGGCCGGCCTGGATCCGATTGCCTCGGGCAAGGTTCTGATGGACGGGCAGGACGTGACACGGCTGAGCACTCAGAAACGCAAGATCAGCCTCGTGCATCAGTTCTTCGTGAACTACCCGCATATGACTGTATTCGACAACATCGCCTCGCCGCTGCGCGTGGCCGGAATGGCGCAATCCGAGATCGAAGGCCGCGTGGAAGAGGCCGCCGACCTGCTGCAACTGCGCCCGATGCTGCACCGTCGCCCGCATGAACTGTCGGGTGGCCAACAGCAGCGCACCGCTCTGGCCCGTGCCATCGCCAAGGACAGCCGCGCGGTATTCCTGGACGAGCCGCTAGCCAACCTGGACTACAAGCTGCGCGAGGAATTGCGCGAGCAATTGCCCGAGCTGTTCGCCGGGCGCGGCGCCGTGGTGGTCTATGCCACGTCCGAACCCGAAGAGGCGCTGCTGCTGGGCGGCTACACCGCCTTGATGGAAGACGGCCGCGTGACTCAGTTCGGCCCGACGGCGGACATCTATCGCAATCCCGAAAACCTCGCCGCCGCGCGGGTGTTTTCCGACCCGCCCATCAACGTGGCCCGCGTCACGATCACCGGTGGCCAGGTTCAGTTGGCCGGCGGCGGCACATGGCGGCTGAGCGAGGGCATCAGCCTGTCCGACGGGCAATACAAGGTCGCCGTGCGCCCGCACCGCGTCACCCCCGTGCGCGCCTCGGCCGATGACGTCGAGTTGACCGGCCGCGTGATCGTGACCGAACTGTCCGGATCGGATTCCAGCGCGCATTTCCAGCATGGCGAAGACGCCTGGGTGTCGCTGGCCGCCGGGGTCCACCCCTATCAGGTGGGCGAGGACCACACATTCTACATGAACCCGGCCCATTGCCGGTATTTCGGCCAAGACGGCAAAAGGGTGGCCTGACATGGCACAGATCAAGCTTTCAAACCTCAAACACAGCTACATGCCGTCGCCGCAAGGTACGCAGGACTATGCGCTGAAGGAAATCGACGTGACCTGGCGGGATGGCGGGGCCTATGCCCTGCTGGGGCCGTCGGGCTGCGGCAAGTCCACGCTGCTGAACATCATCTCGGGCCTGTTGACCCCGTCCGAGGGGCAGATCCTATTCGACGACCGCGACGTGACCGCCCTGCCCCCTGATCAGCGCAACATCGCGCAAGTGTTCCAGTTTCCGGTGATCTACGACACGATGACCGTCGGCGAGAACTTGGCCTTTCCGCTCAAGAACCGCGGCGTCGATCCGGCGACGATTAAGCGGCGCGTCGACGAGATCGCCGAGATGCTGGATGTCACCGACATGCTGAACACCCGCGCCAGCGGCCTCAGCCCGGACAACAAGCAGAAGATCTCGATGGGCCGCGGTCTGGTCCGCGACGACGTGAACGCAGTGATGTTCGACGAGCCGCTGACCGTGATCGACCCGCATCTGAAATGGAAGCTGCGGTCCAAGCTGAAAGAGCTTCACCAGCGCGTCAAGGCGACGATGATCTATGTCACACACGACCAGACCGAAGCGCTCACCTTCGCAGACGAGGTGGTTGTGATGCAGGAAGGCGAAGTGGTCCAGATCGGAACTCCGGTCGAGCTGTTCGAGCGCCCGCAACACACATTCGTGGGCCATTTCATCGGCTCGCCCGGCATGAACGTGCTGCCCTGCGAGGCGCGGGGCGACCGTGCCCTGTTCGAAGGGCACGAGGTGATGCTGGAAGGTCCGGTCAGCGGCACCGGCGGTCGCACCGATCTGGGAATCCGGCCCGAATATGTGGGCTTTGGCCCCAATGGCATCCCGGCCCATATCACCAAGGTGGCCGATATCGGGCGGCACTATGTGGTCAGCGCCATGGTCGGCACCAGCCCAGTGAAGGCGGTGACCGAACACGCGCCCCCCGAGCCCGGATCGCAAGTCTGTCTTCAATTCAAACCTGAACAGACGCGCGTCTATCGTGACGGCTGGATCGCAACCGAGGAGCGCGCCCGATGAGAACGGAAAATCAGAAAGCGTGGTTCTTTGTCCTGCCGGTGCTGGCGCTGGTGGCGTTCAACGCACTGGTGCCCATGATGACGGTGGTCAACTACTCGGTCCAGGAAACCTTCGGCAACAACCAGTTCTTCTGGGAAGGGCTGGGCTGGTTCGAACAGATCCTGCGGTCTGACCGCTTCCAAGCGGCGCTGGGGCGACAGTTCCTGTTCACCGCGCTGATCCTGATGATCGAGGTGCCGCTGGGCATCATCGTGGCCCTGTCGATGCCTCGCAAGGGCTTCTGGGTGCCGGTCTGCCTGGTACTGATGGCCCTGCCGATGCTGATCCCGTGGAACGTG